>CATXML010000121.1 GCA_958372035.1 uncultured Collinsella sp.
GGTCCAGGCCAGGCTCATGCGGAAGGTCTTAAAGCCCATCTCGGCAAAGAGGGCGATGTCCTCCTTGTAGCGGTGGTAGAAATCGATGCCGGTCTGCGCGGGGTAGTAATAGCCGTCCTCAAAGTCGAGCATCTTGCGCTGGCCGGAGACCACCGCGTAACGCTCCGGGCCGTGCGGCGCCACATCCACGTTGGCCAGGCCGCGACCGTCAACGTTGTACGCGCCCTCGCACTGGTTGGCAGCCGTCGCGCCGCCCCACAGGAAGTCTTTACGGAAAGCCATACATCGATCCTTTCACACGCTGTTTGTCGTAGCTTCAGTATCCCCGTAAGCAGCGCGCTACTCAACGGCAACGACGCAGGCCGACACTTCTTTTCGCACACGGCGGCCCGGCAGCCGCCCCTGCCTGACACTTTCTGATACCGCCGCCCCAAACCACCACAAAGGGGACAGGCACCTTTGTGGTGGTTGGGGGCGGTTTGTCTCGATCTGTAACAGGTAGGCAGCCAAAACCGGGCTTGGTGTTACAGATCGAGATTTTCGGGCAGCCCCCCGCAGTTTGTCTAAATCTGTAACAGGTAGAGACGATTTAGCCCGCTAGATGTTACAAATCGAGACGGAAGATGCTAGTCGCAGGCGATGTCGAGGTTCTTGCCGACGAGGCCCACGTAGCCGCCCTCGGCAGCCTTGGGGCTATCGGCGTGGCAGAGAACCCACTTGTCGGCCTTCCAGTAGCAGTAGCTGTCGCCGGCGGCGGGCATGTCGGCTGCGGCCTCGGGGCGCGGGCCATTGGTGCCCGCCGGCAGCGCCACCATCACCTGGAAGCCGCCGTCGTCGACCATGCAGGGCGTGTAGTGGAGCGTGGTGTTGAAGACTTCGACGACCTTGCCCGCCGGTACGCGGAACGCCTTGACGCACGCGGTGTCGAGCTTGCCGTCCTCGATCTCCCAGCGATGCGCCACGAGCAGGATAAAGTCGCGGGCGCCCAGGTTAAACTCGCTGGCGCGGTGATACTCCAGGCAGTTGAGGCGTGTGTTGTGCCCGTTGCACCAGCCGAGCTGGAAGGAGCGGCCGCCGTACATGAGAAAGCCCAGCTTATCGGCATCCTTGACGCCCTCGAGCTCCGGCGCGCTTGCTACGTACTTGCTGCCCTCGGGAATGGGCGTGGCAGAGAGCGCCTCGAGCACGGGCGACGTGAGCTCGGACGGAACGTCATCCCAAACGTTGCCATAGGATTTGAACTCGGGATCGTTGACAGAATAGATATGCATGTTCACTCCTGTTCGTAAATGTGACTATACGAACATTCTAGAACAAACATGAGCGATTTTGAACGCTCGTCCAGACCACTCAACAAAAAGGCGCCCCCGCATAAGCGAAGGCGCCCAATGTGCGCGCTTTGGGCGATAAAGCCCTTACGCCTGCTGGTAGTGCAGGTGCTTCTCGTCGATATCGGCCAGGTCGCGGTCGAGATAGCGACGCGCAAGCCAGTTGGCCATGGGGAGGTTCTGGTCCAGGTAGTTACCGCACTCCTCGGGAGCGGCACCGGGAACATCGCCCTCAAAGCCCGCGACAAACTCGAACAGCTCGCGCACGAGCGGCAAGATCTCCTCGCTCGTCAGCTCACCAAAGACAACCAGGTAAAAGCCCGTGCGGCAGCCCATGGGACCAAAGTAGACAATGCGGCTCGACCACTCGGCATGATTGCGGAGGAACGTGGCGCCCAGGTGCTCGATGGTGTGGCACTCGGCCGTGTTCATGACCGGCTCTTTGTTGGGCGTGGTCAGGCGCAGGTCAAACGTGGTGACGGCGGCACCGGTCGCCGGATCGCGGTCGATGCGGCTCACATACACGCCGGGCTCAAGCAGCAGATGGTCAACGGAAAAACTCGCGATGCGCTCCATGGCAGATCCTCTCGGTAGTCAATTTAGGACGGGGCTCTTTTAGCTGGTCACAACAATCGTCACCAATAATAGCAGTCAAAAAAGCCCCGTCCCAAATGAGCTACGCGGGGCGAGGACCGAGTGATTATTTAATCCCCGTCCCAGAAAAATCATTCTAGGCGGTGTACGCGATTGTAGATTTCACGGCATGGCGCCAGCCGGCGATCTTTTTGGCTCGCACGTCGGCAGGCATGGCAGGCTCCACGATGTCGCGGGCGCCGTAGACGTCGACGACATCGCGCGTGTACATGCCCAGCGCAATGCCGCAGGCCCAGGCCGCACCCAGGCCGCTCATCTCGTCGTTGCTCGCGATGCGGATGGGCGAGCCAACCAAGTCGCTCTCAAACTGCATCAGGTACGCGTCGCGCGTGGGACCGCCGTCAACACGAAGCTCGGCCAGCGCCGCACCCGAATCCTCGACCATCGCATCGATGACGTCGAAGATCTGATAGGCGATCGACTCATCGGCGGCCTTTACGAACTCCGCACGGCCCGTGGTGCGCGTCATGCCAAAGACGCAGCCCTCGGCATCGCTCGCCCAGTGCGGCGCGCCCAGGCCAGTGAACGCCGGCACAAGGTAGACACGGCTCGCCGGATTGGCGGCGTAGCACAGGTCGGTGACTTCCTCGGGATTGTTGATGAGCTCCAGGTCGTCGCGCAGCCACGTCTTGACGGCGCCGGCGTAGCTCACGTTGCCCTCGAGCACATACTCGGTCACGCCGTCCATACGCCACGCAAGCGAGCTCGAAAGCCCGTGCGAGCTGGCAACGAACTCGACGCCGACGTTCATCATGACCGAGCTGCCGGTGCCATAGGTCGCCTTGGCCATGCCGCGGCTGTGGCAGCCCTGGGCAAACAAGGCGGCATGGCTGTCGCCGAGCACACCGTGAATGGGCACGGGCGCCGGCAAAAAGCCGCCCAGATCCGTCGTGCCGAACATGCCATCGGAGTCGGTCACCTGCGGCAGGCAGGCAGGATCGACGCCAAAGGCCTCACACACCGGCTCACTCCAGCAGCCACGGCGCAGGTCAAAGAGTTGTGTGCGGCTGGCGTTAGACCAGTCGCAGCGGAACTCCGCGCCGCCCGTGAGCGTCCAAACCACCCAGGCATCGATGGTGCCCAGACACAGCTCGCCTGCCGCCGCGGCCTCGGCAGCCGTGGGAACGTTCGCGAGAATCCAAGCCATCTTGCCCGCCGGATAGTAGGGCGAGAGTACCAGACCCGTCGTGTCGCGCACCAGCTCGGCCACGCCCTCGCGCGCGGCCAGCTCGTCGCACAGCTCGCGGGCGCGGGCGCACTGCCACACCACGGCGTCGCACAGTGGCTCGCCCGTCGTGCGCCTCCAGGCAACGGTGGTCTCGCGCTGATTGGAGATGCCGATGCCGGCGACGTCGGCCGGATCGACCCCGGTCTCCTCCACCACGGCGCGTGCCACGGCCAGCACGTTGGCGGCGATCTCGGCTGGATCATGGCTCACCCAGCCGGCCTCGTTGACAATCTGGCGATGCGGGCGATCGGCACGATGAATCAAATGGCCGCCCTCGTCCACCAGTAGCGCCTTGGTGCCCTGCGTGGATTGATCGATTCCGATGATGTATTTGCTCATGTACTCTCCTGTCTCCCCCGTCGATTCAAAAACTACAACCCGATGGACAAGGAGCGAGCGGCCGACCGGCTCATGAGAGCGCAGCCGGCCTGCTCTGAATTCAACCTAAAAGGATTGGTGCAAACCTGTCCCCGATGCACCAATTACTCTGCGGGAAGGAACTCGGCGACCGTCTTGGCAATACCCTCGCCGGTGAGCCCGTAGTGCGCAAAGACCTCGGGGCTCGTGCCGGTGATGACCGGCGCATCGGGCAGGGAGAGGCACTTGACCGGACGCGGGCAATGCTCGCCCACGACCTGCGCGACCATGGAACCCAGGCCGCCGAAGGGGCTGTGCTCCTCGACCGTCACGACGGCACGCGTGGTACCGGCGGCCTCGATCACGGCCTCGGCGTCGAGTGGCTTGACGCAGTACATGTCGAGCACCGTTGCCGAGATGCCCTGCTCGGCCAGCAAATCGGCGGCGTCCACGGCATGGCGGACCATCTCACCGGTGGCGACAAGCGTCACATCGGTGCCGCGACGCACCCAGGTGGCGCGATCCATCTGGAACGGGCACTCGCCCTCGGCGTACACGTCCTCGACCGGGTTGCGCCCCACGCGGATGTAGGCCGGCTTGTTGTCGGCTACCAGGGCGCGCACAAGCTCGGCGGTCTGGAAGCGGTCGCTCGGCAGATACACGCGCATGTTGGGAATCGCGCTCATGGCGGCGATATCCTGCGCGGAGTGGTGGCTCATACCCAGGGCGCCATAGGAAACGCCGCCCGAGATGCCGATGAGCTTGACGTTGGTGTTGGAGTACGAAACGTCGACCTTGCACTGCTCATACGAGCGCGTGGTCACAAAGGACGCCGGCGAGGCGGCCCAGGCCTTCTTGCCGCACGAGGCCATACCGGCGGCGATACTCACCAGGTCCTGCTCGGCGATGCCGACCTCAATGGACTGCTGGGGATACTGATCGAAGAACGGCGTGAGCGATGCGGAGCCGCGGGAGTCGGAGCACAGGACGACGATGTCTTTGTCAGTTGCGGCGGCCTCGAGCAGCGTGTCGCAGATAACCTTGCGGTTGGCGATCTTGTTAGCCATTGATAGCCTCCTTATGGGCAGCGAAATCGGCGATGATCTGGGCATATTCCTCATCGTTGGGCAGATGATGATGCCAGGAGGCCTTGTCCTCCATAACCGGCGAGCCGTAGCCCTTCACCGTGTTGAGGATGA
>CATXML010000122.1 GCA_958372035.1 uncultured Collinsella sp.
GAGCATCATCGGCCAGTTGGTCTTGTCGACACCGAGGACCAGGTTGGAGACCACGATGTTGATGATGCCGCCTGCAGTCGAAGCGGGCACGGAGAGGACCTTGAGCAGGACCAGGAAGATGCCGGAAAGAACCGAGTGAACGACAAAGAGCACGGGAGCGGCAAAGACAAAGAGGAAGTCCATGGGCTCGGTCACGCAGGAGAGCACGGCGGTGATGATCAGCGGGATGATAACGGCCTTGGTCTTGTCCTTGTTCTGCTTGTAGGCGGTGAAGATAAAGGCGAGACCGATACCGATGTAGGGCCACAGGTTGTTGAAGGTGTAGCTGTTGAAGTAGGTGCTATCGGAGAAGGGCTGGCCCGCCATTGCCATCTCGGCGACACGGATGGGATAGGCGCCGGCGATAACCTGATCGCCCAGCGTCAGGGTGCCACCCACATCGGAGAACTGGAACGGGGTGTAGATGAGGTGGTGCAGACCGGTGGGAACGAGCAGCTTGTTGAGCATGCCGTAGATAAACAGACCAATGTTGCCCGATTCCTTAATGATGCCGGCAACGGAGGAGATGGCACCCTGAACCGGAGGCCAAACGATGCAGAAGCCCGCGCCCATGATCCAGGAAATGATGATCATGATCAGGAACGGAAAGCGAACACCCGAGAACATCGAAAGGGCAATGGGGAACTGCTTGTTCGAGTACTTGTTGAACACGGCACCGGTGATGCAACCAAGAATGATGCCGCCAAACACGCCGGTATCGAGCACCTGAATGCCCATAACGGTGCTCTGGCCGGTTCCGGTAAGGCCGAGCATGCCGCTCGCTTCGGCAAGAGAGCCGGTGGCGTTGAGCACGATGTTGTTAGCCTGCAGGAACAGGAAGAACGACATCAGGGCAATCAGCGAAGCATGGCCCTTGTTCTTCTTTGCCATGGCGCCGGCGATGCCCACGCAGAACAGAATCGAGAGGTTGTTGATGATAAACATCAGCGACTGATAGACAACGGCGCCCACAAGCTGGAACGGACCGGAGCCCAGTACGGGGATCAAGGCGCAAATGGTCTTGTTGGTCAGAATAATGCCCACGATGAGCAGAATGCCGGCAACCGAGAGATACATCATAGGCTGGACGATTGACTTCGCGAACACCTCCAACGGCGCTTTGAAATTGAACTTCTTTTTTGCGGTCATAGCGGTACTCCCCTTCCTTTTCCGCAAATTAAGACAGATGTGCCCTAGACAAGACCGTGAGCCCTGCCTTATATCAATCGATGTGTGGGCACGTTATGCCTAGAGACCAGGTTCTCCAAGCAGGTTAACAATGTGATATGCGAGATAACTCTTCTCGGCATCGGTAACGACAACGTTATAGGTAGACGCTAAGTGGTCGGCTATGGCGTCCGCGCACGAGAATGCGCACGGATACGCCGTTTCATCGATTCGGAACAGCGCGTCGCCATTGATTTGCCCGGCCGCAGGATCGAGCGCTCGCTGAGCGAAAAACTGCAGGTGACGAACGAAGCGTTCATAAGGCAGCGAGGTGTCATCGAGGGTCGTAGAATAGCGCTCGGAAACAATCGCGAGCACGTCGCGAACAAGCTGGACCGAAACAATCAGACGGTCAGAGCGCTGCGGCATGGTAGCGTTGACGATATGCAGCGTAATAAAACCCTGCTCTTCTTCGCTCATCTGGATGCCCATATACTCCTTGACAATCTGCAGCGCACGGCCCGCAAGCGCATACTCCTTGCGATAGAACTGCTGGATCTCGAGCAGCAACGGATTCTCGCAGGAGACGCCCTTGCGCTCGCGCTCCAAAGCAAGGCTGATATGGTCTGCAAGAGCAATGAGAATCTTGTCGTTGACATCAACATTGAGCTCTCGACGGAGCATCTGAACAATGTCCTCGGCAATCACGAGGTTGACGGTGGGGATGGACTCCAAAAGATGTGCCAAGCGGTCAATCGTACGCGAATCCTGAGAAGTGCCCTCCTGCAGCGCATAGGTCTTTTCGACCGATGCTTCATCGATAGCGTCGCCGGCATGACGGCCAAAGCAGAGGCCTCGGCCGATGACGATGAGCTCTGAGCCATCGTCCGAAGTGACCATTGCGACGTTATTGTTGAAAACTCGCTTGATAACCACGGTACCCACCACAAGAATTTACTCGGAAAGCCAGACGACAGGCTCTTTAACAGCAACAGGGCCGGAAGCATGCTCACGAAGAGTCGAGTTCTCCGAACGCTCGCACACGATAACGAAGACCGTGGGATCGAAGCCGGCGGCGCGGACCGCGTCGAAATCGACCTCGACGAGGGGCTGGCCCGCGTCGACATGGTCACCCTGGGCAACAAGCGCATGGAAGCCCTTGCCCTCAAGTTTAACAGTGTCGATTCCGATATGCAGCATCACCTGAGCAGAGCTGTCGTCGGACATGATGCCCAGCGCGTGCTCAGTCGGAAACAGCGCCGCGACGGTGCCGGAAACAGGAGCGCACACCGTTCCCTCTTGGGGAACCACGGCAACGCCATCGCCCACGGCACGGCTGCTAAAAGCGGGATCATTGGTTTTTTCCAGGTGAACAAGCTCGCCGGAAACAGGAGCGAGGATTTCGAACTCGGAAGTTGCAGTCTTCTGCTCATCCGAACCGCCCATCAGGCGAGAAAAGAAACCCATGGTGGCATGTCCCTTCATAAATATAGCCCAACCAAAATCAAGCGAATGCGTCCATAGAGACGCATCCGTTCAAAGACTTTGGTTAGGCCCACGTCCGAGGGACTCGGTAACCTTCCGCATTTCTTTTTACGCGAATTATTGTAGACAAGCCCAAAGCCGGAACAATCATTATGACCGGCGAACGGTATTTTTTCTTCGATAAACGGTATTTAGGCGGCACTTAGGGACGTTCCTTTCCCGCCGGCACCCAGGGACACTCCTTGCAGCAATTTCGCATGCGTTAGATGAAGAGCTCGCATTCCTTCCGCACGACGCAAACCTTGCTCAGCATCTGGGAAACAGCGGATAGCTCGTTGGGATCAAGCTCGCGAGCGCCTCGCGGGCATACGGCGATGCAGCGCATGCAGGAGATGCACGCCTCGTCAGCTGCTCGCTTGGGGTCGCCCTTGTCGATAGCACAAACGGGACACGCCGCGGCGCATGCACCGCAGGAGACGCATTCCTCTGTTGCCTCGGGTGCCATACGGCGACCTCCAGCTTGTTTATAAGGACGATTGCCGGGGATAGAGGGCTCGGACGCATCCTCAGCCAACAGCTTTTGCTGAATTTGTTGCGCAAACTCTGCGAGCTGCGCCGCATCCTGCGCATCCGGACGACCGGCAGCAAACTGTCGCGCAATGGAATGTTCTGCAATGGCCGCAACTGCCGCGATTACCCGGAATCCCGCATGCTTCGCAACGTCCTCCAGCTCTACGAGCGTGTCCTCAAACGCGCGGTTTCCGTAGACGCACACCAGAACGGCCCGCGCTCCGTTGCCGTGAACCATGTTCAGTCGGTCGACCGCCATGGCAGGGACTCTGCCGGCATACGCTGGCACGGAGATAACAGCCACGTCGTCCTCAGTCATCGAGACAGCGCTGAGATCTAGCCCGCTATCGGTCAGATCGACGGTAACGGTATTATTGTCCAGCGCCCCGGCCACAAGGCCAGACACCTTCCGCGTTCCACCCGTCGGACTAAACACAATTTCGAATACGCTCATCGAGGCACCCTCTCCCTACGCCCGGCAACGCGTCAAGCTGTTTTCACATTCAGACAGAGTATACGGCGCATGAGGGGGAGCTCCCCGTTTTGGTGCGCCAGGCACCCCAATGCACCCACCCTACGCTGTCTGCCTCTTCGTTTTGTATAAATTACGGTACAGATTGTATATATTTACGGGATACCGCCGTGTTCTCCTGAGGTACCCCATCCTGGCCCGTACAAAAAACGGAGTATTCTGCAACGTGACCGCGCCAGCACCGCCGCGGGTGGGCAAAACTGTAGGGCGCCGTATCATTCTAAGTCCCGACATGGCGAGAATGACGCGCCCCCTGCTCCGGAAAACGGCGAAATCTGACTCGGAACGCTCGCTAGGGATATCCGAAGGCCACCGTTGGCGACGTCGAATCATATGCAGACAACTCGAACTGCAGAATACTCCAAAAAATGCACGGCGCACCCCATAGGACCCATTGCTGCATGGCAGGAAACAAGCCCACGGCATCCTCTAGATGCATTCCCGAGGAAATCACATTTGAACTAGTGATCGGATACGGCAAACAAAAGGGCCCCGAACGTAGTTGCTCGGGGCCCTTGGTTCACCTCGCTCTAGCGGGCGATGCGTATGTTATTTGCGCTTGCCGCCGCCGTCGCCGGGGCGACGGGAGCTGCTACCGCGCTTGCCGCCACGGCTGTTGCCATAGCTGCCACGATTATCGCGACCGCCGGCACGGCCGCCACGGGAGCCGGCCTGGTTGCCGCCACGCCCGCCACGATAGCCGCCACGACGCTCATCGCGGGTGTCGTCGTAGTTGCGCCAGTCATCGCGACGATCGCGGCTGGCACGCGGATCACGACGATCGCGCGACTCGTTAGAACGGCCAGCGCCGCTGCGGCCGCCATTGCCGCGAGCACCCTCGCGACGCTCGCCGCCGCGGCTACCGCGCTCTTCAAAGCACTTGCCGCCACGGGACTCACCGCCACGGGCACCTCGCTCACCGCGACCCTCGCCGCCGCGACGCT
>CATXML010000123.1 GCA_958372035.1 uncultured Collinsella sp.
TGCGCAGGGGAGTCGTGTCGAGGAGGCGCGCTTCGCCCTGGAGCGCATTGCCGAGGTCGACCCCAGGCCGGGTGAGTATGAGGAACTCGAACAACTGCTGCCGCGCTCCGAACATGCCGAGGTACTGGTTGCCACGGCTAATGATGCCCATGCATCGCTTGCTGCCGAAGGGGGAGCGCTCGATGCCGTGAACAGCGCCGTGGCAGAGCTTTCCCGAATGGCTACCGTCGATCGCAAACTGGGCGATATTGCCGATGCGCTTTCGGATGCCTGTATCTCCCTTGAGGATTGCGCGAACGAGCTTCGTGCCTATCGTGATGGCGTCGCCTTCGACCCGCGCGAGCTCGCTCGCATGCGTGAGCGGTATTCCGACCTCAAGGGCCTGTTGCGTCAGTGGGGTCCCACCATGGACGATGTTTTTGCCATGCGCGAACGCTCACAAGAGTTGCTGTCTCTGGTCGATGATGGCGATGAACAGATCAAAAAGGCGCGTGAGGCACTCGGGAGCGCCGAGCGCGAGTTGTTTGCCGCCGCCAAGGCACTTAAGCGCGCGCGGAATACCGCAGCCCCGCGCTTTTGCCACGAGGTCGGCCGTCAGATGGCGCGCCTGGAGATGGGTGGCGCCGAGCTCGTCTGGGAGTCGCGCGATCTTCCGCGTGCTGAGTGGACGCCCGTTGGTCCTTCGAGCTACGAGCTGCTATACCGCAGCGGTGCCGGTTTGACGCCGCGTCCCCTGCGTCGAATTGCGTCGGGCGGCGAGCTCAGCCGCGTCATGCTGGCAAGCAAGGTTGTCCTCGGTAACGCGGACGGTGTCGATACGCTGGTGTTTGACGAGGTCGATGCTGGTGTCGGTGGCTCCACGGCGCGTGCTCTCGCGGGCGTGCTGGCAGATCTCGCCGCTACGCATCAGGTGATTGTCGTAACCCACTTGGCGCAGGTCGCCGTCATGGCCGACAAACATTATGTTGTCAGTAAGGAACCGGGCGATGTTCCCCAGACGCATTTGGACGAGGTGACCGGCGAAGCGCGTACCGCCGAGATCGCCCGCATGTTGAGCGGCGATCAATCGGAGGCAAGCTTGGCCCACGCAAAGCAGATGCTCAAAGAAGCTCGAGGTTAGGTCGTATTAGCGGTGTTGATGGGACAAAATAGACTGAAATTTTTGTCCCACTACGCGTTTTACTCAACGACCTTATCCGGCTGGATGAGCTCCTCGTAGTAGCTGATATGTTCGCGAGCGTCTTCAATCTCGGGCAGCAGGAAGTTGTAGATGACTTCGATGATCATCGTGGCACTGATCTTAGAGAACGCAAAGTCGCCTGTCGTCAGCAGCGCTTCGTGGTTGACGGTATTAAAAGTGTAGTCTGCCAGACGCGCGAGCGGGGATTTGCTGTCGCTGCTTATGACGACTACGGTTGCGCCGCAGTTGCGAGCCGCTTTTGCCATACGATTCAATCGGCGCGATTTGCCGGAGTTTGAGATTAGCACGATGACGTCACCCGGTCGTAACGTGAGCGCAAAGCCGATTGATGTCTCGCTAATGGTGCTCGCCATGCAACGCAGGCCCAGCTGCGAAAACTTAAACGTCGCATCGAGCGCGACCGCGTTCGTATTGCCCACAGCTGCAAACTCAATAACCCCTGCATGCTTAAGGGCATGCACAACAGCCGCCAGCGTATCGTGGTCGATCCCGTCGATGGTCGCATTAAGCTCGCTCACCTTGGCAGCCAGGATGTTCTTGAGGCTCTGCTCCATATTATCGAGCGAGACCTCGTCAGTCAGGCCCTCGTTGCGCTGGCTTTCCAAATCCCTCGCCAACGAAAACTGAAAGCTGCGGAAGCTGCCAAAGCCAAGCTTGCGGCAGAAGCGCGAAACGGTCGCCTCGGACGTGGCGGCGGCGCGCGAGAGCTGAGCGGCCGTGAGGCGCGGCGCCTCGGACTGGTGCTCCAATATATAGTCGACAATGCGCTGCTCGGACTCGCTGTATCCCTGATGGGTGCTTATGAGGGAAAGTGCGCTCTTGCTACTATCGGTCATGGATGGCTCCTGGTTGGCATGAAAATCAAATTTGATTTGCAATGCCATAGTATACGGGCATTTCCAATTACAAGATACACCTTGCCGTTTCAAGTGGTGATGGTAAACTTTCACCTACCGTTTACGGTTATGAAAGAACCTTTCACCGGAGAATTGCACCTTGTCTCTTCTCACGCGGACGGTAGGTTGGTATCTTTCAGTTGTGGAAAAACGCGCATCGAAGCGCGTGTAGGGGAGCGCCCGCGGGCGCTGTACTCAAGAAGGAGGGACACATGGCTAAGTTTGACATCATCGCCGCCACCGGTTGCCCGACCGGCATTGCGCACACCTTCATGGCTAAGGAGGCGCTGGAGAAGGCAGCTGCCGAGCGCGGTCTGACCATTAAGGTTGAGACTCATGGCCAGGTCGGTGTCGAGAACGAGCTCACCAAGAGTGAGATCGCTGGTGCCAAGGCCGTCGTCGTCGCAGCCGACAAGGATGTCCAGGCTGAGCGTTTCGCCGGCAAGCCCATGGTTTCCGTTGGTGTTTCCAAGGCCCTGTCCGTTGAGGCCGCCGGTAAGCTGATTGACCGCGCGCTCGCCGCCAAGGGTGACGACACGGTTGCAGCTGCTGCCGACATCGAGGATGAGGTCGAGGAGAAGGAGTCCATCGGCCACGTCATCTATAAGCACCTCATGAACGGCGTCAGCCATATGCTGGTCTTCGTCGTTGCCGGTGGTGTTCTGACCGCCGTTTCGTTCCTGTGGGGCATTACGTCCTTCGATTCGACGGCGTCTGACTACAACAGCTTTGCTGCGATGCTCAAGATCATCGGCGGCATCGCCATGAACCTTATGGTTCCGGTGCTTTCTGCCTACATCGCCGAATCCATCGGCAAGCGCCCGGCGCTCGTCCCCGGCTTTGTTGCCGGTATGATCGCCATCCAGGGCCTGCCTGTTAACGCCGAGACCGGTATGATCGACGCCGGTGGCGCCGGCGTGGGCTTTGGCTTCCTGGGCGGCATCGTCGGCGGCTTCCTCGCCGGCTATGTCATCCTGCTGCTCGAGAAGGTCTTTGCCGGTCTGCCCAAGAACCTGGACGGCCTCAAGGCCATCTTCCTGTACCCGCTGTTCTCGACGGCTATCGTCGGCCTGGTCATGCTCGGCATTTCCGGCCCCATGGCTGCCATCAACACCGCCATGATGGACTTCCTCAAGGGCCTGTCCGCCTCTGGCGCCGTTGTCCTGGGTCTTGCCATTGGTTGCATGTGCGCCTTTGACATGGGCGGCCCGGTCAACAAGGCTGCTTACGTCACCGGTACCGCTATGCTCACCGAGGCACTGGCTGCTGGTGTTGGCACCGATACCTACAACTTCGGCACCAACTTCATGGCTGCCGTCTCCGCCGCCTGCATCGTTCCGCCGCTGATCACCACCTTTGCCGTCGTTGTCGGCAAGAAGTACTTCAGCCAGGAGGATCACGACGCCGGTGTCGTCAACCTCATCCTTGGTTGCACCCACATCACCGAGGGCGCCATTCCGTTCATGACCAAGAACATCTGGCCCGTTATGCCCATCATGATGCTCGGCTCCTCTATCGCTTCGATCCTGACTATTATGTTCAACGTTCACGATCCGGCGCCTCACGGTGGCTTCCTGGTCCTGCCCGTTGTCGAGAACGGTCCGCTTTGGGTCCTCGCGATCCTCATCGGTGCTGTGGTCGGTGGCATCTTGTTCGTGGCCTTCAAGAAGTACGACTTCGAGAAGAACCAGAAGGCTGCCCCTGCAGCCAAGCCGGTTGAGGCCCCCAAGGCCGCTGCTGTCGAGGCTCCCAAGGCCGAGGCTGCCGACTTCGTGAAGGTCGAGAACGTCTTTGTCGCCGAGGACTTCGCTTCTCGTGACGAGGCCCTGAGCTTTGTCTCCAACCAGGCTGTCAAGGCCGGTATCGCCGGCGACGCCGACGCCGTGATGAACGCCTTCCTGGCCCGCGAGGCCGAGGGCACCACGGGCATGATGGAAGGCTTCGCCATCCCGCATGCCAAGTCCGACGCCATTACCGAGGCTGCCGTCATCGTCGTCAAGGACGAGTCCGGCGTGACCGGTTGGGACACCATGGACGGCGCTCCCGTCAACGTGGCCATCGCGCTGCTCATCCCGGGCGCTCAGGCTGGCACCACGCACCTCAAGATCCTGTCCAAGGTCGCCGAGGCGCTCATGGACGAGGACTTCCGTGCCACCGTCAAGGGTTCCACCGACGCCGCCGAGATCGCTAAGACGATCAACGCCCGCCTGGTCTAATCCCGCAACACGCGAATACCATCGCCCCCTGTAACAAAGGCGGAGTCCCTTTCCAGGGCCTCCGCCTTTTTCATGCCCCTTCTTCTAACTTGCGGTAAAATAAGGACTGTTTAAACGTTTCAACCGCAAAATCAGTCCCTATTTCACCGCAACCTATAAAAGGGTATAGAGGGGGCTACCTATCAAGTCTTTGTCGCGAACAGTTCATCAGCCAGAATTCCGTTCGCACGATATTACTTTGGATCGACCGAGTTTCCGCAGCTCGCCCGCCCGGCGGGGCGATTAAGTTTGTCGCGAGTTCCGCACGCAAAGGAAAGCACTTAATGTGCTTT
>CATXML010000124.1 GCA_958372035.1 uncultured Collinsella sp.
AAGGGCGCACAGCTCGTCCTCGGAAGGCTGCTCGCTAACAAGGCCGCATGCCTCGCCCTGCAGCAGGGTCGCGCGCAGCGGGCGGGCGCCTACGGTGACGTGCCAGCTGTTATCCCACCAGGCGGCGGTAACGTTTAGGGAGGGGAAGTCGGTCGCGGCCTTGCGCACGGCCTCGTAGCTCGCGCGGTAATCGTGCTTAACGACCACGACGCGCTCGATCACGTCGCGCACATAGCCCATGTCCACGAACTCGGCGAGCGGCACGCGACCGGCACCCGTCAGCTCGACATACGAATCGAGCGCCAGGAATGCCGAGAGCACGTCCGAGAAGCCAAAGCGGCCGTAGATGCTGCCGCCCACCGTGGCGGTATTGCGCAGCTGCACGCCCACGATATCGTGAACGGCGAACTCGAAGACATTGTTGACAAGCGCGTTGAGCTCGGCATGACGCTCGAGCTGGCGCAGGGTGCACATGGCACCGATGCGAAACTCGGTCTCGGTCTCCTCGATCTGATCGAGTCCGCAGGCCGAAAGGTCAATCGCCGTCGCCACACGACGCGAACCCAGGCGCATCCAGATGCCGCCGCCCACAATCTTGTTGTTGCGGTTTTTCTGCAAGAGCTCATAGGCTTCGGCCGCGTTTCCAACACGGACGTAGGTACCGAACTTGAGCACGTTCTCCCCCATCTCTTCACTTGTCCAGTACTTTTAAGTGTACCAAACGAGGGGCCGTAACTCATGCCGAGACAAAATGATCCGTTTTCCTCCGTCTCCTTCGAATCAAAAAAGGCTCCCGGCGTTGAGCCGAGAGCCTCATTACATGCTATGTCAGCTAGGGTTAGCAGACGCCCTGGGCGAGCATGGCGTCGGCGACCTTCAGGAAGCCGGCGATGTTGGCGCCCATGACAAAGTTGCCCTCCTGGCCATACTCCTTGGCGGTGTCGTCCACGTTGTGGAACATGCCGCGCATGAGCTGCTCGAGCTTGCCGTCGACCTCCTCGAAGGTCCAGGACAGGTGCTCGGCATTCTGGCTCATCTCCAGCCCGGACACGAGCACGCCACCGGCGTTGGCAGCCTTACCGGGCATAAAGGCGACGCCGTTCTCCTGGAAGTAGGTCGTGGCCTCGATGGTCGTGGGCATGTTCGCGCCCTCGCCGACCACCTTGCAGCCGTTGGCGACGAGCGCCTGGGCGTCCTCGAGCAGCAGCGTGTTCTCGCGAGCGCAGGGCAGCGCGATGTCGCAGGGAAGCTGCCACACGCCGCGGCCGTCACCCTCGTGCCACACGGCACCGGGCTTCTCGTCAACGTACATGGCGAGCGTGACGCCCTTGTCGTGGCCGGAGCGCTTCTTGTTGTAGACATGCTCGAGCACGGTGTAGTCGATGCCGTCGGGATCCTCGACCCAGCCGTGGGTGTCGGAGCAGGCCAGCACCTTGCCGCCGAGCTGGGAGACCTTCTGGACCGCGTAGATAGCGACGTTACCGGAGCCGTGAACCACAACGTTCTTGCCCTCGAAGGAGTCGCCGCGGCTCTTGAGGTACTCGTCCACAAAGTAGACCAGGCCGTAGCCGGTGGCCTCGGTACGGGCGAGCGAGCCGCCAAAGGAGAGGCCCTTGCCGGTGAGGACGCCGGTCCACTCGTTGGTCAGGCGCTTGTACTGACCGAACATGTAGGCAACCTCGCGGCCGCCAACGCCCAGGTCGCCGGCGGGAACGTCGGTGTTGGGGCCGATGTGACGATAGAGCTCGGTCATGAAGGACTGGCAGAAGTGCATGATCTCGTTGTTGGACTTGCCCTTGGGGTCAAAGTCGGAGCCGCCCTTGCCGCCGCCCATGGGAAGGGTGGTCAGGCTGTTCTTGAGGATCTGCTCCAGGCCCAGGAACTTGAGCATGCCCAGGGTGACCGTCGGGTTAAAGCGCAGGCCGCCCTTGTAGGGTCCAATGGCAGAGTTGAACTCGACGCGGTAACCGCGGTTGACCTGGACCTTGCCCTGGTCGTCGACCCAGGGAACACGGAACATAACGATGCGCTCGGGCTCGACGAGGCGCTCAAGCAGGGCGGCCTCCTCGTACTCGGGGTGGGCGTCGAGCGCCGGCTGGATAGTGCCGAGGATCTCGGTCGCGGCCTGGATGAACTCAGGCTGCTCGGGATAGCGGGCCTTGAGCTCGTCGAGAACTTTCTGCGTGTAGCTCATGCTTCCTCCAATTGATGGGAAACGAAAAGTGTCGGTCGCGGCACCCTATGCACCGCGAACTTTATCGACTATGGATAATATCGCACTGTTGCAGCAAAGTTTCGCATAAGCAGACGAGCAGATGTTTCGTTTTGATTACGATGCAGGTAGAAGCGTTTTTGAGCACCTGACGTGCAAAACCCGTGTTTCAAACCTGTTTCGTCCACGTGTTCCACACCACCACAAAGGTGCCTGTCCCCAATGTGGTGGTTTTGGAGGCTAGAGGACGAGCTGATGGTAGTCGGCGGGGGTTATGCGGCCTTCGGTGGCGGCGCGGAAGGCGGCAAGGGCATCACCCGAAAACGGCATGACCCAGCACAGCCCGCAGCCGGCGGTAATGGAGCCCGGCAATGGCATGATGCGCCCGGGCACACCGGCAGCAAGGCACAGCTGCTCGCATTCCATCACATCGAAGGTGCTGTCGAACGACACGATGATCTTGCGTTCGTGGTCGAGGGCATCACCGGACGGAGCCTGGCGATGCGAATCACGATACGCGGCCGCCGCGGCCTCTTCCTCGGCCGTATGTCCACAGCCACCGCAGCCGCAAGTACAAGGCTCGGACCCATCGAAAGTGCAAGGTTCCCCGGTATCGGGACAGATATCGTGAGGCATGGCATCTCCCATCGTCTAGGCGAGCAGCTCGGTTGCCGCAAACTCCTCGGGTGTATTGACGTTTTCGAAGCAGAGCGTCGAGCCCGCGGCCTGAACAATCTGCGGCTCATCCATATAATCGGCCTGAACGCGATTGATCAGGCAGCGAATACGCTGGCGGTCGCAGGCGAGCAGCTCTTGGGCAACCGGCGCACACGCGTCACAGCGCCAGACGGCGCAAAGCGGCTCAATCCCCCGCTCCTCGCGCGGCACGCACACGTCGAGCGCCTCGGCCTCAACACGATCGGCAAGCGCGCCGATGAGTTCCGGCGAGACAAACGGCATATCACAGGCGACGATCGCCGCGAGGGGCAACCGAGCGGCAGCCAGCGAGCTCGCGATGCCACGCATGGCACCCGCCGACCCTTCAAGGTCCGCTACCACGCGTGGCACCAGGCCGCCAAACGCGCGCTCCTCAAGATAGGCAAGCTCGCTGGGACGCGAGGTCGTCACAACCAATTCGCCGGCAACTGGCGCCAGCCGACCCAGCACGCGTTCGATGAGCGGCTCGCCGCAAAACAACATCCGCGCCTTGTCGCAACCCATGCGCGACGACAGCCCGCCCGCTTGGACGACGCAAGAAAGATCGGCTCGTCTTACGGTAGTCATACGGCAAAACACCTCCATCGGCATGCTCGAAACCCGGTGCACGGGGCAAATACCGCCGCCGAAATAGCGGCGCTACGAAAAGCTCGTGCAAAAACAAAACAGCGCCTTTGCGGCACGCAGCAAGACCGCGAGCACAAAAGCGCTGGTAGCGTATGGCGGGAACGTATGTGAATCGAACACATCCAAGACGTTTTGCACGCCTCGCAACGGTTTTGAGGACCGCGGAGCCCACCGGAGCCCATCCGTTCCCAAGTGCGGCGGTATTTTACCAAACCAAGCAGGGTAGCTAGCGCAGGGAGCGCAGACCGCCGGCTTCCTTATCGAGCACCGTAAAGCGCACGGCATCCAGGTGCTCCAAGATGCTAATGGCGCGTTTGCGCGACACGCCAAGGGCCTCGCGCAGCACGCTCGTGGTGGCAGCGCCGCCGGCTGCCTCAATGGCGGCGGCGACGAGCTCGCGCGCATGGGCCTCGGCGGCGGCAGACAGGGCAACGTCGCGCTCGACCTTCACAATCGAGCGGTTGAGCGAAAGCTCGCGCAGGGCTCGCGTCATGGTGTCGCGATCGAGCTGCAGTCGCTCGCCCACCTCGGGCAACGTCGGCGCATCGAGGCCAGCTTCGTCCAGCAAGGCAACGATAAGTTCGCAGGCCTCACGCACCACACGCGCCGCGGCGGCAGCGGAGTGCGGGTCGAACACCTCGGCCCCCTCGGCGGCACATACACCACGCGAGCAACCCTCGGCAATCAATGCCGCGGCAACGGTTTCATCCGCAGCCGGCCAGGCGGCGTGAGCGACCGCGCCGGGCGTAAAGCCCGTCTCCTTGGGGGCAGCCGCGTGCATGGCTGACAGGGTCGCCGCCAGTGCATCCATCGCGGCGTCGAGCGCCACGGCGTCCGCCAAGAGGTCCGCTTCACCCGCGGCAAGCTTGCGAACGGAGCCCTGCGCCACCAACACGCGCAGCGCGGCGTCGGCCTCGCCGACACCAAGATCCAAAGCCTCGGCAACATCAATCGCCGTAACCGGCAGCGTCTGCAACGCCAGCCAAGCGCCCACACCGCCCGCGATATCGCCGGACTCGAGCGCCGCGTACAGCACGCGTTCCCCCTCCGTAAGTTCGCGCGAACGGCGGCATCGCGACAACAG
>CATXML010000125.1 GCA_958372035.1 uncultured Collinsella sp.
GATCTTGACAGACACATCGAAGAGCAGATGCCCTTCTATCGCAACGCCTACAAGCTCTCCAACCGCGAGACCGAAGTCATGCGTCTGGTTGTACTGGGCAAATCGAACCAAGAGATCGCCGACGAGCTCTTCCTTGCCGTGGGCACCGTCAAAACCCACATCCACAACATCTTGGTCAAAACCGAGCAGCAAAACCGCACGACCTTGATCCTCCACTTTTGGAAACGATAACCTACCAAAAAGGGACAGGTTTATTTTGGCAGGTTTTATCTGGGCGAACGTTAAGACCGCCGCGGGGGAACTGCTTTCCCTCGCGGCGGTTTTCTGGCTCACGCTTTCTTTCGTCTCAATCTGTAACATATGGAGACCAAATCGCCGTCTTACTGTTACAGATCGAGACGAGTTACAGAGCGCGCGTCGAATAATCTCAATCTGTAACAGGTAGAAGCGTTTTTGCCAGTCAGATGTTACAGATTGAGATAAACGAAGGAGCGGTAGCGTTAAACAAGTCCGCCACAAAGTTATTCGGAGAGATCCGATCCTAGAGTTGTCTACCAGGTACGATATGTGCACTGATATTTTGTCTCAAACCCGGGCATCCCGTTGCCGCGTGGGCTTAACGCTGCACCCGTATAGAGAATCGTTTGCCCCGTACGAGAATACGAAGTTTTGAAAGACAGCCTCTTGTATGTCTGGTCGAAACAATCAACATTCTCGCTCGGGTGGTTCGCAGTGGAGAACGACTTGTAAGTGTCCAAGACGTCCGCTGTCACAAGACGACAAGGCGCGACAGAACCTGCATCTGGTTTCGCCGTCGCACAAACGGGAATTGTGACCATCGACAGGGTAAGCATAAAACATGCGAACATTGCCTTCACAAAGTTCTTCGTTACATGGCGTTTCATGGTTATCTTCCTTTCCTAGTTTTACTGTCGTTCGTCTTGAAAAGCTGCGCGTATACATTACCGATCCACTTCGAATCACCTCCCATTTCTCTGGTAACGACACGCGAGTCATCCCCTGTGAGCAATACGGAGGCATCGCAGAGCGATTCGAGGTTTCCGATAAGATGAGAAGAGATAATGACATGTGCTCCTCTACCCGCTTCATCTCTAAGAGCATTCGAAACAATCGCAACGTGTCTCACATCAAGTGCATTCATGGGCTCATCCAAAAGGACGACTTCGCAATAGGACATATACGCCATCGCGACATTAAGTAATTGTCTATTTCCATCAGACAGCCTAGATACGGGCGTATTCTTCAACCCAGTCAAGTCAAAGCGATCAAGCACTTGGTCCAAAGTGCGAGGTGAATGCCAAATTCTCCTGCATCGGTCGAGATGAAAAGCGACGGTCATGTATGGAATCAATAGCGACGGCCTATTCGGAACCAAAAAGAATACCTTTCTCATTTCCTCACAGTCGACGCATACTTTTGCATGAAAACAGAAAGAACCTGACACGCGCACTGATGGCCCAGCATCTCCCCAAAGAGTATTCAGTAGCGTAGTCTTGCCATGTCCATTTGGCGCGACAAGACCCCATATCTGGCCAGCGGGCATATCAAACTGCAATCCCTTTACCAGCTGGTTTTTTCCAACCGTCAACGCATCCAGCGACAGAGAGAGCAGGCTTTTCTCGCTCAAACTATCCGGGCGAATATGGTTCCAGGCCCAGCGATTCTTGCTTTTTAGACACGAAAACGAAATGACCCCCAACGCGCAAACAGCAAACGCGCCCATCACGGCAAAGAGGCAGTGCGATGCACTGGCTTCAGGAACGAGAGATACCTCCGCTCCATTGGCGTAAGATGCGCCGCCGAGCGCAAACGAAGAGGCAGAATAGCTCGACACCATATACGGCAGCAACGCATGCCATGGAGCATCTTTGCTCGCATAAAACGGAAGCTGGCTTATGCCCCCCACAAGAGCGATCACCATGGACGAAATGGCCCTGTTTCTGCTTCCGGCGTACACGCACACGCCCAAGCAAGCAAACATCATCGACAGCACAGCTTCAAAGACGGCAAATAGCCCTAGCTGAACTAACACAGTTCTTTCGACTACGTCACCATACTGAATGAATACGACTGGGTACTCTGTCTGACCTACACCGTTAAACACCGTTGCCAATACAAAACAGGGAGCCAACGCCAGAACCAAAACCAGCATCGATGCAATACCAGAGACGAGAACGCGGCATGCATTCATCTCTAACTTTGACAACAACGCTCGATCGTAGAACCGCTTTCCATCCCCCTCAAGCGACATATAGAGGACGAGGACCGGGACCAAAAGCCACGCTATTGCAGGAACAGCGCCGCAATAATATGCGAGAAGAATCATCCCGGGCATTTTTGTTGTTGAGTCGTACGATTCCGGATGGGCCAGCATCGATATGGCTCGGGGAAGACGTTCTTGGGCTTCAAGCGATAACTCCGAATCAACACCATTCAAATAACCGAGTCGGTATTCCTTGAGCAATAGATTGTCGTAATCGGCAATCGCATCGTAATACTCTCTGGAGTCCGTCTTGCTTTCAAGCGCCCGATCAAGGCACGCCCTTTCGTCGGCAATGATGCTGTTGAGCTCCTGTGGGGCAGTGTCATAAACGCCGTCAGAGACTTGAGAGACCAAAAGGGCTCTCTGGTCTTCGATGGAAGCTCTACCATATAGATAATCTGCTCCCGTTGGAACGGATAGAAATACCGGGATGCAGTATACGAGCGCGAGCAGCGCCGTCAGCAACATAATTCCCCGGTTGCGCGCAAGAACTTCTAAATTAAGCCGTACATATGTGAGGCAATCACAGGTCTTCACAGCAAGCACCTCCGGTTCGCAACACACGAGTCGTCGGACCCGTTGTCCGGAAGTATAGCCTTCATCGTCAGAACTGTCTGTAGACGTGTAGGATGGATTTACAATCTTATTTGTCTACAGGCTTCTACCTGCTATTTTCTATAACATCTGCCATAAGACTAAAAACCCTATCTCTAAGTTCACACTCCGAGTGAACTCCAAGCAAGGCATAGCTCTTGTTCTTGGCCTCTTTGACGGTTCCCCGAGCAACGTTAAGATGCGCGCAAATCTCGGTGGTTCTATTGCCATCAAAAACGCATGTCATGATATCGGCATAAAGCGGCGTGAAACCAAGCCTCAAGAAGGCCTCACGCACGGTATCGCGTCGATCACCCACCCGAACCGTATCTTTCGAACGCAAGAATAGCAGCGAATTAGCCATAAGGATAAGTACGGCAAGGAACGCAGTCACGCGTAAGGCAGGCATAAGGCCGCCAACGGCCTCACCGCTCCCAACGGACTCAAAGAAAATGTACAGTCGACTTACCACATCGTGAACCCAGAACGCTGCTCCAGCACCCACAGACACCGAAGAAAGGGTGAGTTCAGGCGAAAGGCACAAGTGCATTTCAGACATCCACCGTATAGCCGCACGGCAACACAGGGCCACAAGCACTATAGCTATCGATAGGATTATCGCATCATGCTCAAAGCCGAAGCATACGAGGATTTCCTCGATGCCCATTCCAGACGCATACATAAACAGGAAGCAGACGAAGACTATCCTGCAGTTCTGATTGAACGATGAGGACCCCAGCGATTCTGAACGGTGATCATGGCCTTTTGTTGCGTCAAGATGCCACGCATCCTTTGACAAGAGAAGTCCAGCCGTCGCCTCTGAAATGCTTTTATATCCGGTTTTAGTCAAGGCCCGCGACAAATAGGTACGGGCAGTAGACGGGGAAATGTCCAAGGCAGAAGCAATCTCCTCGTACGTTTTTCCCTCTATCCTCATAGAGAAAACCGCGGACTCCCTTTGAGAAAAACCCGAAGCCGTAGGGATATCGGCAACTGCAGAGTGTTTTCCTCCTAATTTGGCGGCCGCAGAAAAAGCGCTCGTTAAGTCGGGGAAAAATCGCGTTATGGCCCTGGCAAGGATACTGCCCAAAACGGTAACCAGAAGCAATACGATCTCTTGATGCCCACCAAAGCTCAGGAGCACAGCTCCGATGTTTATATTGCGCGAAAACAAACAATCCGTATCGAGAATAACGGCGGCATTACCAAACGCAAGAGGTTCGACGAGCAAGGCAGCAACCCCCATCTCGGCGTTAACGGAAAGGAAAGAACCGATGGAGTCCATCAACGGGACGAGAAGAAACTGAAGGCCAACAAGCAAAGCAATCAAGAGCACAACGGGGCTGTAAAGTGCGAGCTCAGGATACCCGTGGAGAGCAGAGCTATCGGCCACATGTTTCCCCTTTAATCCCGCACGTATGTTTGCGAATTCACCGCCAAGCGCCCAAGAACAGCAAGCGACAAGCAAGGGGGCTAGTAACAACAAAATGAACGCGAGCACCGAAACCACAACATGAAATTGATGAAAGACATTAAGAGATATCGTGTACATCACAAGAAGTGCAATGTCTACGAGCATAAGTCCAAAAAGCCTTTTGGAAATACCCTGTCTCACAGGGCGAGAGATGAGGCCCACACAGAAGCCCGAAAGCAGATGCAGACCGATAAGAACGGTGCCAGAAAGGCCCGTATAAATACTTGGCGCCACACAATACAGACCAGCCGCCCCTATAAACAACATAATTGAAT
>CATXML010000126.1 GCA_958372035.1 uncultured Collinsella sp.
AACGTCCGAAGAATCATCTCAAGCTTCTACTCATGGCTCGAAGACGGAGACCATATCATCAAAAGCCCGGTCAGACGCATTAAAAGAGTCAAGGCTCCGCAACCCATAAGGGAAACGTATGGCGACGAAGTCGCGAGATTCTTTGCGATAACTGTGGGTCCCCGAAACCTTGCCCCGATCGACCTGTTGCGCTCTACCGGCATGTGTGTAGGCGAACTCGTCTCGTTGGACAGGAACTCCATCGACACCATCAATCGGGAGTGCATCGTACACGACGAGGGCAATAAGAACCGCATCGTCTATTTTGATGCAAAGACTAAAGTCCATATTGAGAATTACCCGTCCACCCGAATGGGCAGCCCGGAAGCCCTCTTCGTATCGAGCAAGGCGCCACACGAGAGACTGTAAATTGGCGGCGTCGAGGCGTTGTTTAGAAAACTGGAGCGCGAGCTTGATTTAGAAAGAGTCCACCCTCATAAGTTCAGAAGAACGCTTGCCACAAAGGCAATCGACAAAGGAATGCCCATCGAACAAGTCCAGGTGCTCCTTGGCCATAAAAATAGATACCACATTAAGGTACGCAATGGTCGACCAGTGCAACGTCAAAGCATCCCACCTCAGATATCTAACTTAAACATCGTGTTTACCCGCCAGTCGCTTGTACTCCTCAGCACTAATGACCGTCTTGATATCGAGGATGGATCAACATTCATATTGTTCGTCACGTCCATCCGGTCCTCCTCGCTTGAGATAGTTGCTGTGTCGCCACGGTCGACGGTACGCTCGGTTGCACGGCACGCGCCGACGGCGTGCGCAGCGCAACCGAGCGTACCGTCGACGGGCAACGCATCTGCCAAGGCCTCGGCGATTGTCTTAGAGCACATCGTTGCCTTCTTCCATAGAGGCCAGGTATAAGATCAGATCGGCCTTGTCCACGCGCCAGACGCCGGCAATCTTCACGCCGCCGGCCGCCTTAAGAATCTGAATAGCCTTGGTCTTGCAGACGTTCAGCAGCTTGACGATATCGCGCGAACTAACGTATGCGGACGGCAGCGCGTGCAAATCACGACACCACGCCTTGCGAGAGATAGCGTTCATTTTTTTGATGTCCTTGTCTTCCATATCTACTCCTTTCGTTTATGTAGTACATATAGAACACAATACTTGACCTGCTGATTGGTGTTAATGTATGTTTTTACCAGAATGCGGTTTATAGTATTCCAGCAGTTAAAGGAGCAGGTATGGCAACCGTCAAAGTAAAAGTTCACACAAGCATTGACAGCCCGACTCCATGGACGCTTCCTAGGACAAAACTGATTTGCGTTAATATCAACGGATCAGAACATGATGCGTTCCTATGCAAGGCAGGTAATAAAGCCTATGGCTTACCGGATGGTTTTGCGACAGGAGCTTTGCTCAATTTGAATACGGAGGATCTCGGAGAAGTCAAACGGTTTATTGAGGCATACGGTCTTCCAGTGTCGCCCTACGCCAATCAGTTCGAGCTTGTTGAAAAGCGGTTTATATCAAATGACAAGTTCTCCAACGACCCGGTGGGTGACGGACTTGATTGTTGGAGCGACTCATTGAATGCTTCAACGCGAAGCTCCGATATTATAGAGACTCTCGGGTTTTCCTTGTTTAACCATTACAAAGGGAAAGACAGTTCGGCTGGCACAGAAATCGCAAATCTGATAAAAGGCATCCGGAAGAAGGACGAGCAGATCATCTTGACCGAAGATCTGGCCACAACCCTAACAATCATGCAAGTCGCTGCCCTTCTTTTTTCATGCAAGGCCGCCTTTGGTCCAAAGGCATATGACAAGGCAATCCCACTTCTAAAGAAGCTGCCGAACAGTGACAAGATCAAGAAAAAAGTCGGTCAGCTTTTCACTACCTTCCAAATGCCCACAAAGATATATTTGGACACCAACGAAAGCGAGCTGCCTCTGGGTATTCTTGCAGCAAGAGTTTCGGCATCCCATAACCTTGAATCCATCGAAAAGCAGCTTGCCGCTTTTTTGGATCTCTCTATCTCACCGTATCCGGAGGAGACCCATCTCATTCAGAATTCGACACTCCGAAGAATAGCCAGCATTAGCTTAGAGTCCAGAAAACAGCCCGTAGGAAGTTTGACTAGAGCGTTTAGCATCCAACTTCTTGAGTACCTTCAAAGCGATCAACCTTGGCGCATCTGCGACCTCTGCAAGCGTCCCTACAAAATTCGTCAGCAAACGATGCACGCGCTGACAAGCGCAGAAGCTGCTCAGAAAGAACTCTCAAAGCCAAGGCGGAAGACTAATAAGCAGAGCTCCTTTTGTACGAAGACTCACGAGGAGCGTGAACGCCGCAAAGTTCAGGCCGAAAAGCGCGATCAGCGCAAGATTGATCGAAAGCTGCACGAACTCGACTCCAAAAAATGTCGAAAAGCGCAATTGTAATTACGTGATGAGTTTGTGAAATCAACGAGAATTAATAATCAGCCCAAAACGGCTTTTATTGCACATTTCGTTGCACAGCCTATTGCACACGGCGGCGATATAAAAGAAAGCAGGCCAGATGAAAATACCATCTGACCTGCTTTTTCTTTCATGGAGCCAGTGACAGGAATCGAACCTGCAACCCACTGATTACAAATCAGTTGCGCTACCGTTGCGCCACACTGGCACACTTGGCGCTCTCGCGCGAAGCCTGTTAAGGATAAAGGAATTGAGGATGGGGCGCAACAGGCCCTTCGACCGACCACATCTCAAAACTATTCGCCAGAACGAATAGTTTTATCTGTTCGCCAGAACCAAAAACTATTCGTTTTGGCGATGCCGACCCGCAACCCATTGATTACAAACCGGTTGTTGGTCAATCGAGAAAGCAGCCCCCATAGAAGGTCTACCTACCGTCCGCGCAGGGCCTTGAGCTTGGCCAGGGCATCGGGGCTCAGGCGACTGCCCAGAGTCATCTTAATCTGCGGGGCTTCCTCGGCCTCGTGTACGTCGTTGTCGATCTGTTTGATCTCGTCCACCAGCATGCGGCTCGAGATGCGCGTAACACCCTTGCCCATGACGACGGCCTGGATCGTGCCGTCGCTCGACACCACGGAGCACGCGCGGCCTTCTTCGCGCGCCTCGATGCAGAGCTTCTGCACCACGGTATCGGCAGAGACGCCCGTTGGCGAAAACTCGATACGCACGCCGCGGGCGGGCAGATTAGGGCGCTCGTTGGAGATATTGCCCGCGCCGTCGAACACGATCACGGCCTCGTAGCGGCCCTGGGCAAAGGCGGCGACGTCGTTGATGAGGGCGGTGCGCGCCATATCGTGAACGTCGCTGGAATACGGATCATCGGAATGGTCGTAGACGAGCTTTTCGTAGCGCGGCGTGCAGTGGATCACGTTGTAGCCGTCGACCACCAGCAGCTCGGGCTTATTGGAGTGCACCGTCGAGACCGGGTCGGCGATGGCCTGCGCAAACGCATTGCCGCCCACGCCATAGGTCGCGGCCGAAACAATCGGCTTGGCCGAGCCCTCGCCAAAGCGCTTGGCCTTGGACTTGGCGCGGTTCTTCTTGGACATGCGCTACTCCTCCCCCATGAGCTCGCCGGCATTGCGGCGCAGCCACTCAAAGCACAGCGCGGTGGTCGCCTGGGCCACGTTGAGACTCTCGGTCATGCCGCGCTGGGGAAGCTTGGTCAAAAAGTCGCATTTCTCGAGCACCAGGCGCGAGATGCCGTCGCCCTCGGAGCCCATGACGAGCGCAACGCGGCCCTCGAAGGGAGCATCCCAGCAGCTGCCCTCGGCGTGCTCGGAAGCACCGCCCACCCAAAAGCCGGCGGCCTTGAGGTCGTCAAGCGCTCGGGCGATATTGGGAACCTGCGCGATGGGCAGGTGCATGACGGCACCAGCGGAGGTTTTGTAGCTGCCCACGGTCACACCGGCGGCGCGCTTGTTGGCAATGATGACGCCCGCTGCGCCCACGACCTCGGCAGAGCGCACGATCGCACCAAAATTGCCATCGTCGGTCACATGGTCGAGCACGACGACGAGCGCCGGTCCTTCACCCGCGCGATCGAGAATATCGGCGACATCGGCATAGGGGAAATTGCCCACCTCGAGCGCAATGCCCTGGTGAGCGCCATGGCTCGACAGCGCATCGAGCTGCGTGCGCGGCACATACTTAATGCGGACGTCCGCGGCGTTGAGGTCGTCGACCAGGCGCGACAAGGCGGCATCGCGCTCCCCGCCCTCGGCGATGAGCGTGCACTTGACGGGGAAGCCGGTACGCAGTGCCTCGGCGGCAGCACGACGACCTTCGATAAACTCGCCCTTGGGAACCTGAACGTTGTCGCGGTTGCGATCTCGCTGCGAACGCGCAGCCTGGGCTTGGGAGCGCTCGCGCTGGCCCTTGGGAGTGGCAGCGCGGTCGTTGCGGCGAATCGGACGCGAGCCAGAAGCAGCCTGCTTGCCTCCACGCGGTGCACGTTTGCGATTGTCGGCCATAAAACGGCCTCCTTTAAAAAATTTTCAAACAGGACAAAAGAAGCGACCGCTTAAGACGAATAGCTCAAGCGGTCGGTACGGGTTTTCCAAGTGCCCGAGATTGCCGTGAAAGAGGAGCGACGCGTACTT
>CATXML010000127.1 GCA_958372035.1 uncultured Collinsella sp.
TGTTGCGAGAAAAGCGGCATGGCCAACCCTCGTGCGTTTAAAGTTCGTTTGCGAGTGGCGGGCGCGGGGCCGAGCCATTCGCGGCGGCATAGATGCTGCTAGTGTAGCACGCTCGGGCAGATGACAAGGAAAACGAGCGGTCCGGGCGATATAATGTCACGCTATGGAGGCCATATGCTCTTTTCCCGCCGTTCTGCTACATCTGCCTGTGCCATTGCGCTTATCGTAATGGCGGTTACTCCTTATCACCGGTTTTCATCTTCAATCGGTCTGGCATCAGGTGCGATGACCTGGCTCGTTATCCTTGGTGCATGCCTTGCGGCGTTTGTTCATGGTGCTGCGCTCCGCAAGAGGAGGGAAATAAGGCGGCCGGGATGCCTTGGCGTCATCGGTGTTTTCCTCGGTGTTATTGCAACGGTTCCCGAATGGTCCGACCTAGTTTTCTATGCTCGCGGAGATTCTATTCCATTCGTGTTTGCACCGATCTGGCTGTTGCGTGGCGTTTCATGCGTCTCGTGCTTTGCTGGGTCGCTGCTCCTCTCATATGTTATTTGGGGCACGGTGGGCTCTCCTTTGACGCAGGGGGCGACGCGGACTGACGAAAGAGAGGCCCGCCGCCCGCAGAACGCGATTTTTACAGAAACAATAGCCGCCCTGTCTTGCCTGCTGTTTTGCTGTCGAGTTTCATGGAGAATTGTTCCGGAGCCATGGGGGGCACCCTCTGTTTCGGCCGCGACAATTGGTCTTGCGCTTTTAATTCCTCTGGTCTATCTCGTGTTGGCTGTGGCCCCGCCGCTTTGCTGTCTCCGCGCCTTTGGTCGGGGACAGAGCGACGTGTTTGCCCGTTCTGTGCTCGTAGCAGTCCCTATTGGTCTTGTTCCGGCTGTTGAGGCGGCATACTTCGCAAACGATGCCGCGATCATTGCATTGCTTGCGATGGGGTCCGCTATTGCTGTTGCCTTCGTGTGCACGTTGCTGAGGGGGGAACGGGACAACAATCCGGATATTGCCCGCGCGTCCGACCCATTCGATGCGGGAGTGTTTTCCCCTGCCCTGTCGCCTCGAGAAGAGCAGTTTGTTCGACTGCTGCTCAAAGGGAAAACGCCGGCGGAAATTGCCAAGGAGACGGATACGAGGCCATCGACGGTGCGAACAACGCTTCACCGAGCATACGGGAAGGCATCGGTTGCGGGCTCACGCGAGCTCGTGGCGTTGTTTGCGGGTGAGGGTGATACTGTAGGGCATGAGCTGCCGCAGCGGCATGCTGACGATATGTTGTCATCAGCTCGAACGCGCCGGCTGTTTCGATATCTGCTCACATTATTTTTCATCCTCCTTGCGGCAGGCCCCTTGGTAATGGCGGATAGCGATTGGGGGTCCGGTGTTTCGTGGGCTGTCGCCTTTTCTCTCTCAAGCTATGCATTGGGTCTCGGACTGTTTCTGTCGCTACGCTACACGGGTGGAAAACCGAATCGTAAAGCTGCGCTGGATAGGGCAGGCGAAGCGATTGGGCTCGGAAGCCCGTGCGTGTGGGCGATACTGTCTGCCGTGGAATGGTCTTTTGTCTATATCGCGGCATGGAGGTGCATACGCGATCCGTTGATGGCTGCACCGGTCCTGGTTTGCGGCATAGCGTCTATGGCTTCGCTCGCTGTTAAGCTGCGCCCGTTTAAGGTTCATGCCCATACTCGGGCTATCGCGCCATTGGTTCTGATAGGTGTGGCTGCTTTAATCTATGCAGCAACTAGGGGGCGAATCCACGGGTTTGCGGTGCTGACGGGGATGCTGCTCACGTATATAGTGCTGCGAAGCTGTCCGCAGCGCAAAATGCTTGGGGTATGGATGCTCTGCTTTGGGGCGATGGCTCCTGTTTGGGTTGTCTTGCTCAACATGGTGCAGGATCTGACGGTTTTCAAGCCGTTGTTCCTCGCGTCGTTGTTGGGGCATAGTTCGGCTGTCAATGTCGTCGTGACAACGGTGATCGTCTGCTGGTCTGTGCCCATATTCGTCACGCACATCGCGCTCGCCCGCTCGGTTGAGGACGAGAAAGCCGTCTTGGAGTACCGCGCGAACGGGTCCACCGAAACAGCTCGCGTGCGCCAGCTGGCCCTGCTTATGTCTCGCTCCCTTTCTGATGTTCAGTCGCAAATCTTGCTGATGACGGCAGAGGGCGCAACGACAAAGGCTATTGCGGAGGATGTCGGTTACGCCGTATCTACGGTGCAAGCACTGCGGTCTGCATCTTACCGCCAGTTGAGGATCAAGAATAAAGCGGAGCTTATTTCATTGTTATCGCAGGTAGATAACGTGTAAACGCCTGGGCGATCAACTCAATAGCGGGTGTTTACAGACATCTTTCTCTATTCATGCAAAAGTTGCCGTGCGTCGACGCATTGTTAACCGCTTTTGATTGGAGAAGGCCATGATTAAGCCAAGGAGCGCTATTGCTCGAATCGGAGTCGGGTTGGCGATTGCTGCGGGCTTGTCGATGGGTGCGCCCACCGCATCATTTGCTCAAGAGGAGTTCGACACTTCCCAGGTTTCTAGCATTTCGCAGAGCGCGGATGCCGGAATTGCCACATGCAAGAACAACATAGATAGAGATTTCGCTTTTCAATGTTCTGGCACGAGCGCAACTGGCTATCGCCAGAAAGACGATTCATCTTCAGTCTACATTCTTGGCGTGATCGGGATGGGGCCGGGCACTGTCGCTCGGCCCCATCCCATCGATGGGAGGATGATGACATTTGAATAGAAATCTAATACGGCACGAGCTGTCCAAGATATTTGGCAATCCTATATTTGCGTTGACCCTTATGGTTACAACTGCAATTTCGATGGCAGCTGCCGTCGAGGCGTGGTGGACGCTCGAGGCCGAGCGCAAACAGCTGTTATCTTTTGGCTACGGCATTGGTCTGCAGTCTCAGACATACCTCGGCCAAACGCGTGAAAGTAGCTTTGGTAACTGGATTGTTGTGGGCGCGAACGCGCCGTTGTTAGCGTCGGTGTTTTTCTATGCGCTGCCGTTGCTTGCCATGTTGGCCGGGTCGTGGTCATGCCTGTCCGAGCGTTTGAGCGGTTACGAGGCACAGATCTGCACGCGTGTTTCTAGAAATGCGTACGTGAACGTGAAGATGCTGTCTGCTTTCCTCTCCGCGTTTGCGGTCACGGCTATTCCGCTACTCGTGAACTTTCTGATTGTCTCCATGCTGTTTCCCGCGTATCTCCCCCGGGTCGATGAATCGATTTATGTTGGGCTCTATCTGCATAGCTATTTTTCTGGTTTGTTTTATTCCCGGCCTCTGTTATACGTGCTGGTTTATACGCTGTTCGATGCGGTGACGCTGGGGGTTCTATCCATGGCCGTGACCGGTCTGTCGGTTGTGTTTCGCAGCAGAATCAAGGCGATGGTCGTTCCATATCTGATTATGGTTGCATGGCACTTTGTTAACGATTGGATTTTTAGCGTCCTTTCATGCGTTGGCTTTAACTGCAACATTCTTAACAGCATCAGGTCGGAATCGCTAAATAACTGGCCCGACATTCGAGCGGGGTTTGCGGAAATCACTTTGTTGCTCGTCTTTTCTTTGGTTTCCGCGAGATTCTTAAAAAGGCGCGAGGTGGTCTGATGCTGTTTAGGCTGGTCGCCGCGGACCTGAGGACCGTTTTGAAGAAGAACATCATTACTTATATTGCGATCGCGGCAGTGACCGTTGCGAACTTGGTATACGCCTACGGATTGTCTTCTGTGTATGGGGTCAGGACGGATACCTTGGGGTTTGCGGATAATCTTGCGCTCGTGTTTGCCGGATCTGCTCCGTTTGAGCCTAGGCCCGGGGTCATGTTTGTGCCTCCGCTAGGATGGCTTTTTCTCATTCTGCTTATTCTCTATACAACACTCGATTATCCGACCGAATCGTTGCACGGGTTTGGTTTGCAAGCGCTTGTTCGATGTCGGGCAAGAATCCTTTGGTGGGTCTCGCGTTTTATCTTGGTGGCGGCGGTAACGGCATTTTCGCTGCTCGTGGTGGTTTGCTCTGTTGTGATTTGGAGCTTGGTGGTGAGCTCCTCGTTCAGCGCGGTCATTCATGGCGAGTCGCTTCAGCTGGCTAATTTGGCGCCGTGGTTTCTCAAAGCTGCCGAGGCAGATGCGCTGCCGTTTTTCGTAGGACTCTTTCTTGCTTTCGAGGCGCTTGCGTTTGCGCAGGCAGCGGTCGGGTTTGTGCTTGGGTCGTCGGTCTCGTTTGTGGTTTTAACGAGCTCCCTGATCTGTTCGGCATTTGCGCGGCATTGGGTGCTGTTAGGCAACGCCCTAATGCTGTTGCGCTGGGGCGGAATTGTCAAAGAGGGAATCGCGACGGGCTCGAGCGTCTTGTTTTCAATTGTGATTATGTCGTTATGCCTATCGTTGGGTGGACTGTGGTTTCGAAGGGCCGACCTTATAGAAAAGGGGGACAAGATATGAGCGTGATCGTTAGGGACGTATCGAAGCGCATGGGCAAAAACGATGTTCTGCGCAACGTGTCCATCGAGGTTGACCCTGGGACTGTGGTTGGGCTTCAGGGGATAAACGGTTCGGGTAAGACCATGCTTATGCGAGCGGTCTGC
>CATXML010000128.1 GCA_958372035.1 uncultured Collinsella sp.
GCCACGCGTGCGCTCGAGGCTGCTGGTGCGTCGTTTGTCTATGGGACCGAACAGGTCGAGGGCGCCTATGACGTATGCGTGACGTGCCCGGGCATCTCGGAGTTCTCGGGCTTCTTTAAGGCCGGGCGCGAGCATGCCGCCCAGATTATGGGTGAGCCCGAGTTTGCCTATCGCCTGTCGCCCGATAACTGGATTGCCATCACGGGCACCAACGGCAAGACGACCACCACGTCGCTGACCGATTATCTGCTCAAGGCTTCCGGTGAGGCCAGTGTAGCTGTCGGCAACATCGGTGAGCCGCCTATCAACGAGATTGACGGCCGAGCCCACAACGAGTGGTTTGTGGCTGAGCTCTCGAGCTATCAGATTGCTACGACCACCGAGCTCCACCCTCGCGTGGCGGTGCTGCTCAACATCACTCCCGACCACTTGGGCTGGCATAAGAGCCATAAGAACTATGCGCTTGCCAAGATCAAACTGTTTGACAATATGGTCGATGACGATCTGGTGGTCGTCGACGTCGAAGACGCCGGCATTCACGAGTTCGATGAGTACATCTACACGCCGGGTCGTCGCATCTGCAAGGTTGCCTTTGACGAGCCAGAGGGTGAGGATGTCGCCTTTGTGCGCGATGGCAAGATGATCGTGCGCCTGAAGGGCGTCGAGACCCCGCTCATCGCTACATCCGAGCTCAAGATCTCGGGCCATCATAATGTTATCAATGCCCTGTGCGCTGCCACGGCTGTCCTGGCCGTCGGTGCCAATCCCGAGGGCATTTGCCGCGGTCTGGCCTCGTTCCAGCCGCTCGAGCACCGCGTGGAGCCGTGCGGCGAGATTGACGGTGTGCGCTACGTCAACGATTCCAAGGCGACCAACACCGACGCGGTCGAGAAGGCACTGACGGCATTTCCCGATGACGACGTGATCTTGCTGCTTGGCGGCCACGATAAGGGCACGCCGCTCACGGACTTCGCGCGCGTTGTTATGGATAACGTGCGCTCGGTCGTCTGCTTTGGCGATGCGCGCGAGCGCTTCACCGCCGCTATGGACGAGGCCGATGTCGATGGCGATGTGGATATCGCCCAGGCGGATGACCTACGCGATGCCGTGGACGTTGCCCGTTCGCTGTCGAGCCGTGGCGACGTGATCTTACTTTCTCCTGCCTGCTCTTCGTTCGATGAGTTCTCGGGCTATGAGGAGCGCGGCCGCGTGTTTAAGGACTATGTGGCCCAGCTTGCCGCTGCGGCGAAATCGCAAATGGAATAGGGGTTGCCGGTGAGAGAGGAGAGCCCCCGACAAGGTATGAGGAGGCCCGACTCGGACCGTGCTTCCTCGCGGCGTAGCACACCGCGTTCCGGTCGCGGCGGGCGGTCGTTTAGCGAACGCTATATTGCCGGCGTTCCCGCCCGCATCATGCGCCCCCGTCTGATATTCATGGCCTGTCTGTTTATCTTGGTGTGTTTTGGCCTGCTGATGGTGTACTCGGCGTCTTCGGTCGAGGCGCTGCACGAGAATGGCTCAGCGACGTTTTTTCTGGGTCGACAGGCTGCGTTTGCCGTGGTCGGTGTTCTGGCGCTGATTGCCATCGTGCGCGTTTTGCCGGACAGCTGGTTTGGGGAGGATGTGCTCAGGATCTTCCTCATAGGCATGATAGGGCTACTGTTTCTGGTGTTCTTGGTGGGCAGCGGCAGCCGTGGCGCCACGCGCTGGCTCAACATCGCCGGCATTCAGTTCCAGCCTTCCGAGTTTTTAAAGCCATTTGCCATTGCGTATTCGGCCATCATGCTCGATCGCTTCTTTTCGCCCGGTGGCAACATCAACGAATTCCTTCGCAAGATGGGCATCTACCTGGGCATTTCGCTCTTTCTGATCTTTATCCAGCCCGATTTCGGTACCGTCCTGATCATCCTGTTGACCCTCATGTGCATGGCGTTGTTTGCGGGTCTCGACCCCAGATTTATCATCGGCGTGCTAATCTTCGGCATTCTCGTGATCGTGATTGCGCTTGTCGCAGAGCCATACCGTATGGTGCGTATTCAGGTTGCCTTGAACCCTTGGGCCGACGAGTATGGTGACGGCTATCAGGCCACGCTTGCCATCATGGCCTTTGCCTCGGGCGGTCTGTTCGGCCGTGGCATCGGCAACTCAACCATGAAGTACTCGTATCTGCCCGAGGCGCACAATGACTACATCCTGGCCATCATTGGCGAGGAAGTCGGTTTTGTCGGAACCGTCCTGTTCTTCTTGGTGTTTGCGATGCTGATCTACTCGGCGTTTCGCATTGCCGAGCAGGCGACCGATCGTCGGGGCGCGCTCATGGCGTCTGGCTCTGCGGTCATTCTCGCGGTGCAGTTTTTGATCAATGCGCTGGGCATCCTCAACGTGTTTCCCATGACGGGCAAACCGTTGCCGTTTATTAGCTATGGCGGTTCGTCGATTATTGTGTCGCTTATGCTTGCCGGTCTGATCCTACGCGTTTCGTACGAGAGCGCCCGTCGCGATGAGTACGACCGTCGCCGCGAGAGCTTTGCCGTTATGGATGAGAGTACCGCCGGCGTGCCCCACGTGCGCGGCGAGCGGTCTTCGCGTAACGGCTTTACCGTTCTGGATGGCTCTGCGACCGAGCCGGCAGCCCGTCCGCGTCAGCGAACGGCGCCGCAAGGTCGTCCGCAGCGCCCAACTCCTCGCAATGCGGGCGGCGGATATAATCGAATCGATTTGAACTCGGACCCGTCGGCGCGTTTGCGCACCGACGACCAGGGACCGCGTGTACGAAGGGACTACCATGACCGATAAAATGACCGTTGCTATTGCAGCCGGCGGCACGGCAGGGCATATCAACCCCGCGCTCGCCTTGGCCGAAGAGCTGCGTGACCGTGGCCACCACGTTGTGTTCGTGGGCCAGTCGCGCAAGCTCGAGGGTCGTCTGGTCCCCGAGGCTGGGTTTGATTTTGTGCCCATTACGGTTACGGGCTTCGACCGCTCCCGTCCTTGGACGGCGCTGACCTCGCTGTGGCGTGTCAACAAGGCCAAGCGTGCGCTCGCCCGTCATTTCTCAAAGGTCGGCAAGCCCGATGCCGCCATCGGTTTTGGTGCCTATGTCGAGGTTCCGTTGCTGGGGTGGTGCAAGGGCGCAGGCGTTCCGTATCTGCTGCATGAGCAGAACTCTGTTCCGGGCCTGGCCAACAAGATGATGAACTCCCACGCCGCTCGCGTGTGCATCTCGGTGCCGGCAGCGCGTTCGGTCTTTGAGCGCGAAGGTGACCCTGACCACGTGCTCATGACCGGCAACCCCGTACGTCGCTCGGTAATCGAAGGCGATCGCGCTCGCGGCCGCAAGGCACTTGGCGTTCCCGAGGACGCTACGCTGCTGCTCGTCTTTGGCGGTTCACTTGGCGCCCAGCACCTCAACGAGCGCGTGGCTTCGCTCAAAAACGAGCTGCTTTCGCGCAAGAACCTCTATGTGTTGCATTCGACGGGTGCCGACGGCTTTGAGGAGACCGAGCGCGCTTTGGCGCTGACGCCCGAGGAGGCGAAGCGTTACCGCGTCCAGCCTTACATCGACAACATGGGCGACATGCTGGCTGCTGCCGATTTGGTGCTATCGCGTTCGGGCGCATCGAGCGTGGCCGAGATCGCTGCGCTCGCCGTGCCCTCGGTGCTCGTGCCGTACCCGCATGCAACGGCCGACCACCAAACCACCAATGCCCGTTATCTGGTCGACGCCGGGGCCGGCGTGCTCTGTGCCGATGCCGATATCGACGGTTCTGCCTTTGCCGATGAGCTGCTGCACCTGGTCGATGACGCGGCGGCACGCGACGCCATGCGTCAGGCGGCGCGTGGTCTGGCTCAGGATAGGGCCGCCGCTTTTCTGGCGGATGCGGTAGAGGGTTTGCGTTAGTTAGACGGGATATCGTCGGTCGCCCTCGCGCTGATGCGGTAGGTGCGGTACAGTTAACGGGTTACAGGCAGTGTTTACGCAAGGAGTACACGAGCACATGGCTGATTCCCAGACTGCAACCTCCGCGCCCGAGTTTAAGAGCGCCCACTTTATCGGTATCGGCGGCGCCGGCATGAGCGGCATCGCCCTCGTTCTGCACGAGCGCGGTTATGCCGTTACCGGCTCCGACCTTAAGACGTCACGTTATATCCGCCAGCTTACCCGCGCTGGTGTGAAGGTGCATGTGGGCCATGAGGCCGCCACGATCGACGAGGTCAAGCCCGACGTGGTTGTTGTGTCCACCGCTATTCCGGAGTCCAACCCTGAACTCGTGCGCGCTCGCGAGCTGGGTATTCCCGTGTGGCCCCGTGCCAAGATGCTCTCTGCTTTGGGCCACGGCTACACCACCGTCGCTGTTGCCGGCACGCATGGCAAGACCACCACGTCTTCGATGTGCGCCACCATGCTCGACCGCATGGGTCTGGATCCGAGCTTCTTGATCGGCGGCATCGTCGAGGGCTACGACACCAATGGCAAGAACGGCTCGGGTGACTACTTTGTCGCCGAGGCGGACGAGTCCGACAGCTCGTTCCTGTTCCTGAACCCCAATGTGGTCATCGTGACCAACGTCGAGGCCG
>CATXML010000129.1 GCA_958372035.1 uncultured Collinsella sp.
CGGACGGATGATGATCATGCCAAAGAAGCCATAGATGATAGAAGGGATGCCGGCCAACAGGTCAACGGCAGGGCTGATGAGCTTGCGCACGCGCTTGCTGGCGATCTCGACCAGATACACGGCCGTGCCCACGCCTAGGGGCACACCCATGGCGAGCGCACCGACGGTCACCAGACCCGAGCCGGCAAGCAGCGACACGATGCCGTAGTGGCCCTCAGAGGGCGCCCACGTAAAGCTAAAGAAGTCCACCAGACCGATGTCGGTAAAGACGGGCAGCGCCGAGTACGTGGTAAAGACAAAAATCAGGATGACGGTAACAACCGCCAAGAACGCGCAGGCAAAGAAAATCCACTGCAGCGCCTTCTCCTTGATATAGGTGCTGCGCGATACGAGCGCCAGCTCGCGCTTCTTGGGCGCCTGAGCATTCTGCTCAGTCTGGGAGTTTTCCTGTGCTTCCATGCTACTCACTCCCCTTCTCGTCGTTGGTGACGGGAATAAAGCCCGCCTCGCGAATCTGCTTGTCCATCTTTTCGGACGTCACGTAGTCGATGTAATCCTGCGCCTGCTGCGAAGGCGCACCCTTCACAAAGAAGTAAAGGTCGCGCGAGATGGGATAGCCGCCACTCGCGACCGTCTTCTCGGACGCCTCAACATGATTGACCGAGACGGCCTTGACCGAGGTCTTGGCGTTGAGGCCATCGACGAAGCCCAGCGAAATGTAGCCGATGGCCCCACGCGAACGAGATACCACGTCGCGCACCTGGCCCGTACCCGAAAGAACAGCCGAGCGGCGATCGAACGGCGTGCCATCCATCACGATGGTACGGAAGGCCTCGCGCGTACCGGACGCCTCGTCTCGGTTGATGACCTGAATCCTCAGGTCCTCGCCACCGACCTCTTTCCAATTGGTAATCTTGCCGGCATAGATATCGCGGAGCTGCTCGGTCGAGAGGTTATCGACGGGGTTGTCTTCGTTCACGATGACCGCGATACCGTCGTGGGCAATGACGATGGGAGTCAGGCCCAGATCCTGTTCGTCGGCATTGAGTCCACGGGAGGAGCTGGCGATATCGGCCGTGCCGGCGCTGACGGCCTCGATCCCAGCGGAAGAACCCAAACCGGAAACGAGCACGTCGATGCCGGTCTCCTCCTTAAAGCCCTCTGCCGCAATTTCGGCGATAGGAAGGCAGGTCGTGGAGCCGGCCACGGTAATGGAAGAGGTAGAAGATCCCGAAGAACAGGCGCACAGCGTAAGCGTAAGCACAGCGGCGCTCAGGACCGATACGATCTTTCTCATAGCATCACGCCGATCGCAGCATAGCGCCCACAGGTGCCGTCCTCGTTACGGTAGGAATAAAAGCGGTCGTTCTGACGCACAGTCGAAAGCTGGGTATCCACGATATTATCCGCGTCCACACCGGCATCTACCAGCGCCTCACAAATGGCAGCGGAAAGATCGAGCATGCGAGAGGCACTCGCATCGATGCAAGAGAACTCGACGGCAAAGCGATCCATGAGTTCCTGGGATACCTCATATTCGTCAGCCAAGATATGGGGGCCGATATAGGCGGAAACGTCGCTCGCATCGCAGCCGGCAGCATCGCAAAGCGCCTGGCACGCCTTGGCAGAAATACGTGCAATCGTGCCCTTCCAACCGGAGTGCACCACGGCAAATCCGCCAGGGGCCACCAGCACCACGGGAACGCAGTCGGCAAAGCAGAGCAGCACGGGCACGTCATGGGCCGTACAGACGATGGCATCGCAGCCCTCGGCAATCTGCTCGCGAACAGCCTCAAGATCGTCGGCGCCGTTCGAAGTCACCGTAACGATATGGTCACCATGTACCTGATTGGGCACGAGCAGATTATGCTCGCACTCAGTGGCGCCCATAGCTTCGAGCGCTCGACGACGATTTTCTTGAACAGCAAAGGGGTCATCGCCTACATGCGAGCCCAGGTTGAGCGAGGAGTACGCATCTTCAGAAACGCCACCGGTGCGCTCGGTAAAGGCAAAGCGGACATCGGATGTCGCGCCCTCCACCAACGTAACTCCATCATGGTCGACACGCGAAACGTTGTCCGCACGTGCTGCCATACTAAAGCCTCCTAATAACACAAGTACCGCGGCGTCGCCGCGCAGTCCGCGTTTATACGGCTGTCATACTTCCTTAAAAGGATACCCGCAGCGGTAGGGACCAAACGTAAAGGGAACGTAAGGAGATTGGAGGCTTTCGTTTACAAACGAGAAACAAAACGGGGTGCATCCAAATGGACACACCCCGTGCAGGTCGTTGAGAAAAACGAACTAGAAGCTACCGCGCTTCAGGAAGTCGGGAAGCTCGAACTGGTCGTTGCCAAAGTTGGGCAGCTCGGTACCACCGACGTTGCGGGTCGGAGCGGCCTGAGCCGGGCTGGCAGCCGGGGCGGTGCGCTGCGGCTCAGCGGAGGCAGCGGCCTTGCTCTGAGACTGCTGAGCAGCAAAGAGCTCATCCTGACGGTTGACGTTGGAGTCGGAGAAGCCCGTAGCGATGACGGTGATACGCACCTGATCGCCCAGGGACTCGTCGACAACGGTACCGAAGATGATGTTGGCCTCGGGGTCGACGGCGTTGGCGACAACGTCGGCGGCGTCGCTGATCTCCTGGATGCCCAGGTCCTTGGAACCGGCGATGGAGAGCAGCACGCGCGTGGCACCATCGATGGAGCTCTCGAGCAGCGGGCTGGAGATGGCCTGCTGGGCAGCGTCGACGGCACGAGTATCCCCAGAAGAGGTACCGATACCCATCATGGCGGTACCGGCCTGCTTCATGATGGTCTTAACATCGGCGAAGTCCAGGTTGATGATACCGGGGACGGTGATGAGGTCGGTGATGCCCTGGGTGCCCTGGGAAAGGACGCCATCGGCAATCGCGAAGGCCTCGAGCATGGTGGTCTTCTTCTCGGCGATGTCGAGCAGCTTATCGTTAGGAATGACGATCATGGTGTCGACGCAATCGGAGAGGGTCTTGATGCCCTCCTCGGCGCTCTTCTTACGCTTGCGGCCCTCGAAGGTGAAGGGCTTGGTCACGACGGCGACGGTCAGTGCGCCGACCTCGTTCATCGCGATATCGGCAACGATGGGAGCAGCGCCGGTACCGGTGCCGCCGCCCTCGCCGCAGGTGATAAACACCATGTCGGCGCCAGCGAGCGCCTCGGCGATGTCGTCGCGGGACTCATCGGCAGCCTTGCGGCCAACCTCGGGATTGGCGCCGGCGCCCAGGCCGCGGGTAAGGTCGGTGCCGATGTGCACCTTGATATCGGCATCAGAGATCGCGAGTGCCTGAGCATCGGTGTTGATGGCAACAAACTCGACGCCGCGGATGCCCTCTTCGATCATTCGATTGACCGCGTTGGTACCGCCGCCGCCGACGCCGACCACCTTAATGACGGCAAGGTAGTTGTTGATCTCTGTCTCGTGCATGTCGGTCCTCCGAACAAAGGTTATAGCCATAGCATGGGTCGACCCCTGCGCACATTAACCTTCAGGTTGAAAGTAAATGCAAAGGTAAACCGTATTATGTTTGCACATTATGAACGTATCAGTCAAATAATTGACCGTGAAAACCAAACAAACCAGATAAACGGCGTGGTATGGCCCCTCAACAAAGCATCAACCAGCGCTACGAGGTCGGAGCATTCCTAAATGTGTAGTTGCCCGGAGAGCGCACATTGATATACGTTACGCCCTCTACCTGCGAAAGCAACTTGGTGACTACGCGTTCCTTCTTGGCGATATCGTCCGAATCGCCCAGCGACACCTCAATGCCGTTATTGAGGTTTGCCGAGATGGCTTCGACCGAAGGCGTGGAAATATCCTTGACTTGTCCCAAGAACTCGCTCGAAAAACCACGCACATAATCCAGGCCGGCCTTAACGGCTTTGGAGTTCACCGCCTGGCCGGAAACCGGAGCGACATCCGCCGAGACATCAGTCAATAACACCGCGCCATAATGCTTGGCGAGCGCCAGCGCGGCATCGATTCCGGTCAAGGTATTTGAGCCCTGCCCTGTCGTGATGACGTTGCCCTGGTCGTCCACTTCGACCGACGTCGACAGCGGGGCGATCCAGGTGTCATCGTCTCCGATAGCCCAGGCAAGGTCGTCGGAGCTGATATACGCAATGGCGATAACTTTACGCTCCGTCGGCGTGATGATAAGCGTATGGGGAAACTGGCGCTGGACATCCACGCCCGAAACCCACGGGTTCTGCTTGAGATCCTCGGTAATCTGGTCGGGATCGACGTTAAAAAGCGACGTTCCCTCGGGCAAGTCGATCAGCTGGATAGCATCGTGCTTCGTCACATGCTCGCTGCCTTGAATCTGAATATCAGTGGCAGTAAACAGTCCAGAGTTGATCACCACGATGGCAACGACGACGAGCACGGCCAAGACGGCCAGAACGCCGCCCACGATTTTGCCTTTGCCTGTAACGACAGAAGCGGCGTCTGATGTTTTATTTGCCATCGCTCCAAGTGAAGATAACGGGTTGAAACCTTTTTTACTCGAAGGCTTCTTGGCGGTAGCCGGCACCG
>CATXML010000130.1 GCA_958372035.1 uncultured Collinsella sp.
GGGGCGCGATGCTACAGCAGTCAGGTCGATCTTGGCACCCGACACGGTAAAGAATACCGGGATCAAAAAGCCATAGGCAAGGCCATCGAGTTTAAGCTCGAGCGTATGGTTGCCCTCGGGGATGATATAGCGCAAGACAAAGCCGGCGGCAAAAGAACCCAACACGATATCGAGGTCAAAGATGGCAGAGAACGCCACGAGCGTGACCAGGATGAGCACGGTCAGGCGCACGAAGGTCTGCGACGTGGTGTCGGCGCGTTCCTCGACAAACGCAAAGAAGCGGCTGCCGACGCGCCTGGAACGACTTGGGACCACGGCCAACAGCACGCAGACCACCGCAAACAGGCCAAGAATCACGAGCGTCTGGATGCCGGTGCGAGCAGACAGCAGCACCGACATGGCGAGCACGGGGCCGAGCTCGCCCCAAGTGCCATACGCGAGAATCGAGTCGCCCACGCGCGTGCCGGTGAGCGAGCGCTCGCGCATGATGGGCACAAGCGTGCCGAGCGCCGTCGAAGTGAGGGCAAGCGTCACGGCGATACCGTCGAAATGGCTGACCGAGAACCACGGGGTAAAGCGCACGGCTAGCCAGGCGATACCAAACGTGACGACCCACGTCGCCAAGCCGTAGCGTCCCTCCACACCCGTAATGTTCTTAGGGTCAATCTCAAAGCCGGCAAGCAGGAACAAAAAGGCCAGGCCCAGCTCGGACACCAGCGAGACCTCGGCATCCACATGGATAAGGCCGAGCATATGCGGGCCCAGCACCGCACCGAACACGAGCAAAAAGACCGTTTCGGGAACGGGTTTTCCGGGAATCGCCGAGGCGATGAAGGGGCTTGCAAAGGCCACGAGTGCGATGATGGCGAGCGAAACGAATGCCATGTGATGCCTTTCTCTTGTTTGCGCTTCACTGTAGCACCCTCGCCGTCCTCAACGCGCCACGAGCTGTCGTATCATAGTGAGGTTTAAAAGTATGTGGCTCAAGGCGACCGCGAGGCTTGCCCCGCAAACCGACCGCTGCCGCATACCGCACCGTACGCCCAACCGATCAGGAAGGCAGGAACCAATGGTCTCTCGTATCTACGTGGAGAAGAAACCCGGGTTCGACGTCGAGGCTCAGCAGCTCAAGGGCGAGCTGACCGAAATTCTCGGCATCAAGGGCATCGAGGCCCTGAGGATCATCAACCGCTACGACGTCGAGGGCATCGACGAGGAGCTTTTCCGCTCCTGCGTGCCGACCGTCTTTAGCGAGCCCCAGGTCGATGTGACCTACGACGAGCTCCCCGCAAGCGATGGCGCCGTCTTTGCCGTCGAATTCCTGCCTGGCCAGTTTGACCAGCGCGCCGACTCCGCCAGCGAGTGCGTGCAGCTCATCAGCCAGGGCGAGCGCCCCGCCGTGCGCTCCGCCAAGGTCTATATGATCTCGGGCGCCCTGGACGAGGCCGCCATCGATGCCATCAAGCACTACGTGGTGAACCCCGTCGAGGCCCGCATTGCCTCACTCGACCTACCCGAGACGCTGCACATGGAGACTCCCGAGCCTGCGCCCGTCGAGGTGCTTGACGGCTTCCGCGAGCTCGACGAGGCCGGTCTTGCCGCCTTTATCTCCGATCGCGGTCTTGCCATGGACGAGGCGGACATCGCCTTCTGCCAGCAGTACTTCCGCGATGAAGATCGCGACCCCACCATCACCGAGATCCGCGTGATCGACACCTATTGGTCCGACCACTGCCGCCACACCACCTTCGGTACCGTCCTGGATGACGTGACGATCGACGACGCCGTTGTGCAGCAGGCCTTCGACCGCTACATGGAGATGCGCCACGAGCTCGGTCGCGACGCCAAGCCCGTCTGCCTCATGGACATGGGCACCATCGGCGCCAAGTACCTTAAGAAGACCGGCGTCATGACCGATGTCGACGAATCCGAGGAGATCAACGCCTGCACCGTCAAGGTAAAGGTCGATGTCGATGGCGAGGACCAGGACTGGCTGTTCCTGTTTAAAAACGAGACCCACAACCACCCCACCGAGATCGAGCCCTTCGGCGGTGCCGCCACCTGCGTGGGCGGCGCTATCCGCGACCCGCTCTCGGGCCGCAGCTATGTGTATCAGGCCATGCGTGTCACCGGTGCCGGCGACCCCACCGTCCCGGTTTCCGAGACGCTCGAGGGCAAGCTGCCGCAGCGCAAGCTCGTGACCACTGCCGCCGCCGGCTACTCCAGCTACGGCAACCAGATCGGCCTTGCCACCGGTCAGGTCAACGAACTCTATCACCCCGGCTACGTGGCCAAGCGCATGGAGGTCGGTGCCGTCGTGGGCGCTACCCCGGCAAACCACGTGCGTCGCGAGTGCCCCGCCCCCACCGACAAGATCATCCTGCTGGGCGGCCGCACCGGCCGTGACGGCATCGGCGGCGCCACCGGCTCCTCCAAGACCCAGAACACCGAGTCCATCGAGACTTCGGGTGCCGAGGTCCAGAAGGGCAACGCCCCGGTCGAGCGCAAGCTGCAGCGCCTGTTCCGCCGCGGCGACGCCTGTCGCTTGATCAAGCGCTGCAACGACTTTGGCGCCGGCGGCGTCTCGGTCGCCGTGGGCGAGCTTGCCGACGGCCTGTATGTCGACCTCGATACCGTGACCAAGAAGTACGACGGCCTGGACGGCACCGAGCTCGCCATTTCCGAGTCCCAGGAGCGCATGGCCTGCGCCGTCGCCGACTGTGACGTCGAGGAGTTCATGGGCTACGCCGCCGAGGAGAACCTGGAAGCGACCGTAATCGCCGAGGTTACCGCCGAGCCGCGCATGCGCATGGCCTGGAACGGCGTCGCCATCGTCGACCTGTCCCGCGAGTTCCTCAACTCCAACGGTGCGCCCAAGCACCAGGTGGCTCACGTCTGCGCCCGCAGCGTGTGGCAGCCCAGCTGGGCCGGCACCACGCTCGCTGAGCGCATGACCTCGCTCGTCACCGACCTCAACGTCGCCTCCAACAAGGGCCTTTCCGAGCGTTTCGACTCCACTATCGGTGCCGCAACCGTGCTCATGCCCTTTGGCGGCAAGACGCAGCTCACCCCGAGCTCGGCCATGGTTGCCAAGTTCCCCGTGGACGGCGAGACCACCACGGCGAGCGCCATGGCATGGGGCTTCAACCCCTACCTGATGGAGGCCGACCAGTTTGCGGGCGCCTACCTGTCCGTGGTTGAGTCAATCGCCAAGCTCGTGGCCGCCGGCTTTGAGCACAAGCGCGCCTATCTCTCCTTCCAGGAGTACTTCGAGCGCCTGCGCACCGAGGCCGAGCGCTGGGGCAAGCCCACGGCAGCCGTCCTGGGCGCCCTCATGGCCCAGGTCGACCTGGGTGCCGGCGCCATCGGCGGCAAGGACTCCATGAGCGGCTCGTTTGAGGACGAGGCCGGCGAGCTCAACGTTCCGCCGACCCTCATCAGCTTCGCCGTGGCCGTGGGCCGCGCCGCTCGTGCCGTCTCGCCCGAGTTCAAGGGCCTCACGCACCGCGTCGTCCGCATCGCCCCCGCCACCTATGGCGAGGACTACCGCCCCGATGCTCAGCAGCTGCTCGCCGCGTTTGACGCCGTCGAGGCGCTCACTGCTACCGGCAACGCCCTGGCCATCTCCACGCCCGGCTACGGCTGCGGCGCCGAGAGCCTCTTTAAGATGTGCGTCGGTAACCAGATCGGTATCGAGCTTGCCGAGGATGTAGACGTGGAGAGCCTCTTCACCCCGCTCTACGGCAGCTTTATTGTCGAGCTCGCCGAGGATGCCGAGCTGCCCGAGGTCGCCGACGGCGTTGTCGTCGAGCCCCTGGGCACCACCGTCGAGGGCTATGTCATCGACACCGGTTCCGAAGTCATCGAGCTCTCCGAGCTCCAGGAGGCCTGGGAGAGCGGCATCGAGGGCGTCTTCACCTACCGCAGCGCCGGCGAGACCCCCGAGGTCGAGACCATCGACTTCCGCGCCAAGGATATCCACGTGTACGGCGGCGCCAAGATCGCCCGCCCGCGCGTGATCATCCCCGTGTTCCCCGGCACCAACTGCGAGTACGACAGCGCCCGCGCCTTCCGTGCCGCCGGTGCCGAGGCCGACACCTTCGTGATCAACAACCTCACGCCCGAGGCCGTCGCCGAGAGCACCCACGAGCTTGCCCGCCGCATCCGTGCAAGCCAGATCGTCATGATCCCCGGCGGCTTCTCGGGCGGCGACGAGCCCGACGGCTCCGCCAAGTTCATCACGGCGTTCTTCCGCGCTCCCGAGGTCACCGAGGCAGTCCGCGACCTGCTCAAGGCCCGCGATGGCCTGATGCTGGGCATCTGCAACGGCTTCCAGGCCCTGATCAAGCTCGGCCTGGTGCCCTACGGCGACATCGTCGACGCCACGCCCGATGCGCCCACGTTGACGTTCAACACCATCGGTCGCCACCAGAGCCGTCTGGTGCGCACCCGTATCTCGTCCAACTTGTCCCCGTGGCTGTCGCAGTGCAGCCTGGACGACCCCTACACCGTCGCCATCAGCCACGGCGAGGGCCGCTTTGTCGCCAATGA
>CATXML010000131.1 GCA_958372035.1 uncultured Collinsella sp.
CTTGCCTTCGGCAATATCGACCGACTGGTCGAACTTGACGTAGCGCCAGGTCTTCTCGTTAAATACAAGGTTTCGCTTGGGCTCGATGAAGCCGGGCATCATCTGCATGAACTCTATATTAGTAAGTGTTGCGCCGTGCGCCAGCGCGATGGCCTGCGAGGAGCTGAGCACATCAGCCGACGTAAGGCTGCGCTCGAACAGGCCGCCTGTGCCACCGGTTGCGATGATCGTGGCCTTGGCAGCAAAGGGCACGATTCGATTTTCGGTGAGGTCGTAGAGCACGGTTCCGGTTATTCTGCCGTTCGTGTCCTCAACAAGGTCGATAAGCTCATGGCGGGGGAGCAGGCGAATGCCGAGTGACTCGATTCGGGTCGTCAGAGCGTCCTCAAGGGGCTTGCGGGTGAGGCCGCGCCACATGCGCGTCTTGTGGTCAAAGCAGGGGATAAACTGCTTTTGCTGGGCGCTCTCGGCATTTTGTGGGCGTTGAAGTTCAACACCCAGATCCCGTTCGAGCCATGTAATTGCCTGGGGAATGCCGCGGACAAACGTCTGGACAAGCTCGGGGTCGGCGACGCCGCCACCAACGGTCTGGATGGTGTCGATGAGGTCTTGTTCGTCGCCTTCGTTAACGGGTCCGATAAGCCCCAAGCCCCAGGTTCCGGGGAAGAAGCTTGATCCACTCATAGTCTTGCCGGCGCTTGCCACAGTGACGGTCACGCCCGCGCGCGCCGCTTCGATGGCGGCGCAAAGGCCCGCAATGCCAGATCCAATTACCAGTACATCAGTCGATTCCATCGGATTCCTTTCTCGTCCGGCGCATTGTCGCACGGGTGATCGGCAATGGGGCCGCAAAGACTCGGCAAATCGGTAAAGGGCACATATGGCAGGTGGGCGTCATGGGCGTTCTGATGCTCCATCTCATCACATCTCGTATATCGCCCCAACTGATATATCGGCATTAGCTACCCTGCGACAGTGCAAACAAAAAGAGCCGCCACCTTAAAAGGTAGCGGCTCTAAAGCTCAACTATATGAGCATCGCGCGGGCGCGATTAGGCCTTGAGGGCCTCCTCGACGGCGACAGCGCAAGCGACGGTGGCACCGACCATGGGGTTGTTGCCCATGCCGATGAGACCCATCATGTCGACGTGCGCAGGCACGGAGGAAGAACCAGCGAACTGGGCGTCGGAGTGCATACGGCCCATGGTGTCGGTCATGCCGTAAGAGGCGGGGCCGGCGCCCATGTTGTCCGGGTGCAGGGTACGGCCAGTGCCGCCACCAGAAGCGACGGAGAAGTACTTCTTGCCAGCCTCGAGGCGCTCCTTCTTGTAGGTGCCAGCGACGGGGTGCTGGAAGCGCGTGGGGTTGGTGGAGTTACCGGTGATCGAGATGTCGACGTTCTCGTGCCACATGATGGCAACGCCCTCGCGGACGTCGTCGGAGCCGTAGCAGTTAACGGCAGCGCGGGGACCATCGGAGTAGGGGATGGTCTCGACGACCTTGAGCTCGCCCGTGTAGTAGTCGAACTGGGTCTTCACGTAGGTGAAGCCGTTGATGCGGGCGATGATCTGAGCGGCGTCCTTGCCCAGACCGTTGAGGATGACGCGCAGCGGCTTCTTGCGAGCCTTGTTGGCGTTCAGAGCCAGGCCGATAGCACCCTCAGCAGCAGCGAAGGACTCGTGGCCAGCCAGGAAGGCGAAGCACTCGGTGTCGTCGGAGAGCAGCATAGCGCCCAGGTTGCCGTGGCCCAGACCGACCTTGCGGTCCTCGGCGACGGAGCCGGGAACGGTGAAGGCCTGGATGCCCTCGCCGATGATGGCGGCAGCCTCAGAAGCGGTCTTGGCGCCACGCTTGACAGCGAGAGCGCAACCGAGGGTGTAGGCCCACTCGGCGTTCTGGAAGGCGATGGACTGGGTGTTGTTGACGATCTCACGCGGGTTGAAGCCCTTGTCGGTGCAGATCTGCAGAGCTTCCTCGAGGGAGGCGATGCCGTTGTCGGCGAGGCACTTGTTGATCTTGTCAGCGCGGCGCTCGTAACCTTCGAACGTAACAGTCATAGTTATTTCCCTCCCTTTCTACTCGTGAACCGGGAACACGCTGGCGACGGAGTGAGTCTCCTCGTCGGTGCGCGGGTCGATGTACTTGGCAGCGTTCTCCCACTGACCATAGTGGCCCATAGCGCCAGCGATGGCCTCCTCGGGGGTCTTGCCGGCCTTGACGGCGTCGGTGAACTTGCCGAGGTTCAGGAACTCGAATGCGATGATCTCGTTCTTGTCGTTGAGAGCCATGCGGGTGACGTAGCCCTGAGCGAGCTCAAGGTAACGAGCGCCCTTGGCCTTGGTGCCGAACATGGTGCCGACCTGAGAGCGAAGGCCCTTGCCGAGGTCGTCGAGGGAGGCGCCCACGGGCAGGCCGCCCTCGGAGAACGCGGTCTGGCTGCGGCCGTAAACGATCTGCAGGAAGATCTCGCGCATAGCAACGTTGATGGCGTCGCAGACGAGGTCGGTGTTGAGGGCCTCGAGGATGGTCTTACCGGGAAGGATCTCGGAAGCCATGGCAGCAGAGTGGGTCATGCCCGAGCAGCCGATGGTCTCAACGAGGGCCTCCTCGATGATGCCGTCCTTGACGTTCAGCGTGAGCTTGCAGGCGCCCTGCTGAGGTGCGCACCAACCCACACCGTGCGTAAGACCGGAGATGTCGGAAATCTCCTTAGCCTGGACCCACTTGCCCTCCTCGGGGATGGGTGCGGGGCCGTGGTATGCACCCTTGGCAACGGGGCACATGTTCTCCACTTCCTGTGAGTACTGCATGCCTCTCCTCTCTATCGTGTTGGCGTCCCGTCTGGGGGTCGTGGCTGGCGATTGCCGGGCGACCCTTCGAAAGGGACATGACATGCAGCCCCTATAATACCGCGAAATGCACGGAATATTCGGCGAACGGCTCAGTTTTCGTAGCGAGAAGTCCGGAAGTTTTAATTGAAACGGTTTAACTATATGTTCTGTGGTCGCGAACTTCCGTAGAGGGGGTTCGTCTTGGGCAAGCTTTTGGTCAGCTCTTGTAAGCGTTGCAGGGGTTGACCTGTTGCAACGGTGCCGTTCGCCGCCCGTTTACTGCCTTTGGCCGCGCGAGTGTATTGTTTTGCGTGAATGTTTTGATGGCACGCTTCAATCGTGCTGTATTGGATGGCAATCAGATCCCGGCGAAGGGAGCGCCATGCAGCGCGTTTGGAGAACGGTTACCGGCTTTTACCATGTCTGTGCCCGCGGTGTGGGCAAGCAGCTCATCTTTGAGGGCGATGAAGACCGGTGGGAGTTTTTGGAGCTGATGCGCGAGTGCTGCCGCGAGGCGGGCGTGACGGTTATCGCCTGGTGCCTTATGGGCAATCACGTGCATCTGGTGCTTGCAGATTACGAGGACGCGATGAGCGCGGCGATGCACCGGCTGCTTTTGACGTACGCGCGGCGGTTCAATAAGCGCACGGGGCGCACGGGTCATCTGTTCCAGAACCGTTTTGACCGGCGCTCGCTCGATACCGACCGTTATCTAATGGCTGCCATTCGCTATGTTCACGCTAATCCGCAGGAGGCGGGTATCGCCCTGATCGAGCGTTATCCCTGGAGCAGCTTTGCCGAGTATCTGAGAGCGTATGACAACGATACGACGAGGGGATTTTCGGACCCTTCTTGTGTGCTTGAGCTCTTTGAGTCTGCCAAGGGGTTTCTGGATTATTCTCTGTCGATGCCCGATGGTTCCGATCCGGTGATTCACGATATGGATGAGACAGAGTGGGAGCGGCGTGCGTTTGCCGACAAGATGGCGAAGCGCCTGGGCGTGCCGCTCAACGAACTCAAGACCGTAGCGCCCTCGCGGCGAGATGGAATCATTTTCGCCCTGCACGATGTCGGCTACACGGTGCGCGAGATCGAACGATATACGGGAATCAGCAAGAGTACCGTCTCTCGTATCGTGCGCGCTTATGTTCGGGTGAATGCTCAGGCTGAGGGCTCGGAATAGAAAATGGCCGAACCACTCTTGTCAAGCGATTCGGCCAACAAAATTCTTAAGATTTGGGACAAATACTACTGATTATTTTGTCCCGTGAGCATGCCGTCGAGGGTGCGCCAGGCGAGCTCGGCGCACTTGACGCGGGCGGGCATGTGCGAGATGTCCTGGAGCTGGGCGGCCTCGTCCAGGTCTTCCAGGTCCTCCTCGGAGAGTTGCTCGCCGCGGATCATGGCGAGGAAGAGCCCGGCCAGGCGGCGTGCCTCTTCGACCGTCTCGCCGGTGATGAGGTCGGCCATGATATCGGCGCTGGCCTGACTGATGGCGCAGCCGTGGCCGATAAACGAGGCCTCCTCGATCACGCCGTTCTCGACGCGCAGCTGCAAGGTGAGCTCGTCGCCGCAGCTGGGGTTGATGCCGTCATGCTCGTGCGTGGGAGCGTCCATCTCGTACTTATAGTCGGGGTGCGAGTTGTGCTCCATAAATGTGGTGGAGGTGTACAGATTACCCATTGAATGTGCTC
>CATXML010000132.1 GCA_958372035.1 uncultured Collinsella sp.
GATGACGCGGCTCACGAGGTGAACCTACAGCTGCTCGAGCATAGCGGTGCAGCCGGCGAGCACGTCGCGGTAGGTGGCATCGAAATTGCCGGTATACCAGGGATCGGCCACGTCGCCGGGGCGATCGGTCCAGTCGAGTAGACGCGAGATTTTGCCATCGGGGTCCTTACCAAAGATGCGGTGCAGGCCGCGGGCGTTCTCGGCATCCATATAGACAATGTGATCCCAGTCGCCATACTCCGCGCGACGCACCTGACGTGCGCGATGTGCGACGACGGGAATTCCGACCTCGCGTAGCTTGGCAACGGTACCGTGGTGCGGCGGGTTGCCAATCTCCTCGGTCGAGGTCGCAGCGGAATCGATGACAAACTCCGCCTCGCGCCCGGCGCGGCGCACGAGCTCGGTAAACACCGACTCAGCCATCGTCGAGCGGCAGATATTTCCATAACAGATAAATAGTACGCGTTGCATAGAACGATACCTTTCATATAGAAGGCTGCTAAAGAGTCGAAGCCGGGCGCATGCCAAGTTTTATTTCTTGGCCAGTTTGAAGTAGCGCTCAAATATCAATTCGAAAACGTAATAGAACATCAATCGACTGTCGAGGTCCATGCTGCCCAAGCGGATTTCTTTTTGCACGGTGTAGATAGGGTAGTCGGCTAGTTTCGAGAGAGAATTCCGAGAAAAGCCGGTGAGCGTGACAACCTTGCATCCGCGCGTTTTGGCTATCGATGTGGCGTCAATAGACACCTGCGTCTCGCCGCTTACAGAAACACTGAAGACCAGGTCGTTTTTGCCGAGGAGTTCTGCGTAATGCCTCATGACGTGGCGTTCACTGAGCGTGTCGGTATTCTTGCCCATTATTTTGAGCTTTTCAGCCATCTCGAGGCACGGGTATTTTGAAAAGCCCGAGCAGAAGAACACGATATGCGAGGCGTCCTGGATAAGACCCACAACCGAATCGATGACCCGGGCGTTAAGCAGATCTTTGGTCTGTACGAGCTGGGTATCAAGAGGAAGTGCCTCGATAGTGAATCGATTGCGGTCGAGCGAGGCGGAATACGATTGTTTGAGCTCCGTAAACCCCGAGAAGCCAAGCTTATGGGCAAGCCTGACGATTGTATTGGGAGCGACGAAGAACCGTTCAGCAACGCTCTTAAGCGTGACATCGTCAATATCATCACGCAGCTCGATGATGTAGCGCATGATCTCGCTTTCGAGATCGTTGAGCTTGCTCTCGCCAGCCCGCACATGATCATAAAAAGATTCTTGATCTTTCATAAGATGTTTCAGCCCCTCGCATCTCGCCGTACATATGGTACCGCTTTGTGTAGCCAGGTGAGAAATCGGTAATCGGTCAAGATTGCCTATTGCCCATGAACTGGGCAAACGCGTGTGTCTGCCTACACATATCTGTGTCGTGAGCGAAATCATGTGTCCCCGTTTCGCATTGGCCCACACGGGGACTCTCAAATGACCTTATATCGCAAAATATCAATCGAAACGAAGCAAGCCGAGGACAACCGCGGAGCCCAAGGTCTTCGAGAACACCGATCAGCCAACCCTGGAGGGACGGAACATGAAGGATAAGCTCAATATTGTGATCGTTGGCGGCGGCTCCACGTGGTGCCCTGGCATTCTTAAAGCCCTGACCAAGCACATGGACATTCTGCCGCTGAACCGCGTGATGCTCTATGACATCGATGCCGAGCGTCAGCGTCCGATCGGCGAGTTTGGCAAGATCCTCTTCGCCGAGGAGGAGCCCGGTGTGGAGTTCGGTTACACCACCGATAAGGACGAGGCTTACACCGACGTCGACTTTGTGCTCTGCCAGATTCGTACCGGCGGCTACGAGATGCGCAGCAAGGACGAGAAGATTCCGCTGCATATGGGAATCATCGGCCAGGAAACGGTGGGCCCTGGCGGCATGGCTTACGGTATGCGCTCCATGCATGACATGGTTGAGATCGTCAACGACGTTCGCGCTCATAGCCCGGAGGCGTGGATTATCAACTACACCAACCCGGCTGCTATTGTGGCATATGGTCTCGAGCGCGTCCTGCCCGATGAGCATCGCGTCCTCAACATCTGCGACCAGCCTGTCAACCTCATGCGCTCTTACGGTCGCCTGCTCGGTCGCGATATGAGCAAGACGGAGCCCGTGTACTTCGGCCTCAATCACTTCGGTTGGTTCAAGCACATCTACGATGAAGAGGGCCATGACCTCGTCCCGCAGATTAAGGAATACACGGAGAAGAACGGCTTCCTTCCTGCCGATGCCGAGCAGCGTGACCAGTCCTGGCTTGATACCTACGCCATGGTCAAGGACATGCTCGAGGACTTCCCCGACTATCTGCCCAACACTTATCTGCAGTACTATCTGTATCCCGAGTACAAGGTCGCTCACCTCGACCCCGACTACACTCGCTCCGACGAGGTTATCAACGGTCGTGAGAAGCGCGTGTTCGCCGAGTGCGAGCGTGTTGCCAAAGTCGGCACCGCAAAGAACTCCTCGGTTGTGCAAAACGACGCTCATGGCGATATGATCGTGGAAATCACCTCGGCCATTTATCGCAACACCAACAAGACCTTCATTGTCATCGTGCCCAACAACGGCATTATCGAGGGCATGCCCGATGACGCCATGGTAGAGGTCGCGGCAAGCGTGGGCGCCAATGGCCCGCAGCCCTATGCTGTTGGCAAGATCGGTACCTTCTATCGCGGCCTTATGGAGAACCAGTACGCCTATGAGCGCCTGACTGTTGAGGCTTGGATGGAGGGTTCCTACGAGAAGGCTCTGCAGGCACTCACGCTTAATCGTCTGGTCGGTGACGCAAAGAAGGCTCGCAAAGTGCTCGACAAGCTCATCGAGGCCAATAAGGATTACTGGCCGGAGCTTAAGTAGCTAGTTCCATAGCGCTTGATAACTGTTATGGGGCGTGTGGGCTGTGGAGCTGCACGCCCCGTTTCTTTAAGAGGGGTATCCCATGAACAAAGATGAGCTGCTGGCAAAGTTCCAGCGCCTGGGCAAAGTCCTCATGACGCCTGTCTTGATCCTGCCAATCGCCGGCATCCTTCAGGGCTTTGGCAATGCCTTTACCAGCCCCACCCTTACGGCAGCTGTTCCCTGGCTTGCTGCTCCGGGCTTTGCGATCTTCTTTTCGATTCTCAAGGCCGCTGCCAGCATCGTTATGAACAACATCCCGGTTATCTTCTCGATTTGTCTCGCCTATGGCTTCGCCAAGTCCGAGAAGGCTACCGCGGCGCTTTGTGGCTTTTTGGGCTACATGTGCATGAATTCCGTGATGGGCACGTTCCTTACGGCGACTGGCGTTATCGATCCCGCGAATCTTACGACGGGCCAGAGCACGATCCTCGGCATCACCACGCTCGACACTGGCGTTATCGGCGGTCTTCTGGTGGGCGCAATCGTCGCATGGTTGCATAACCGTTACTACAAGATTGAGCTGCCTGCCGTGTTCTCCATCTTCAACGGTACGCGCTTTATCCCGGCGGTGACGCTGCTCTCATGCAGCATCCTCGCATTGGTCATGTCCTTTGTTTTCCCGTTTATTCAGAACGCTCTCGGTGCGCTGTCCGAGTTCATCAAGACTACGGGTGCCTTTGGTGCATTTGTCTACGGCGCCGGCGAGCGCATGCTCCTGCCTTTTGGCCTGCATCACTTTGTCTATTTGCCGTTCTTCTTCACGTCGCTCGGTGGCGTCGAGACCATCGACGGCCAGACTGTTCAGGGCGCTATCAATATCTACAACGCGATCCTGGGCTCTCCCAGCACGCCGTTTAACATCGAGGTCAGCCGTTTTGTCATGAACGGCAAGGTTATCTTCGCCATGTTCGGCCTGCCTGGCGCTGCACTCGCCTTCTACAAGACGGCGCTTCCCAAGAACAAGAAGAAGACCGCAGCGCTCATGATTGCCATCGTGGTGCCTTGCATCCTCTCCGGCATTACCGAGCCGCTCGAGTACTCCTTCCTGTTTATCGCGCCCATCCTCTACGTGTTCCACGCTCTCATGGCTGGTCTTGCCTATGCGCTGACCTATATCCTGCAATTCAACGTGGCTGGCTCCGCGTCCTTCGGCGGCCCGCTCTTGTCGTTGATCTTTAACGGCATTATGGGTGCAGCCAAGGGCTCCAACTGGCAGGTTATCCTGTTCCTCGGCCCCATCTACTTCGTGGTGTACTACTTCGTCTTCAAGTTCATCATTCTTAAGAAGGACCTTAAGACTCCCGGCCGCGAGGAAGAGTCCGACGATGAGGCCGCAAAGGCTCCCAAGACTGTGATCAGCGACCTCATTCCCGCCATCGTTGAGGCAGTGGGCGGCGACAACAATATTAAGTCTGTCGAGGCCTGCTTCACCCGTCTGCGCATCCAGCTCAATGACTGTGACAAGGTGGTTGATGACGCCGAGTTTACCGAAAAGCTCGAAGCGCGTGGCATCGTGCATGTCAACGGCGGCGTGCAGATTGTCTACGGCAACATGGCATCTAACTACGCAA
>CATXML010000133.1 GCA_958372035.1 uncultured Collinsella sp.
TGTTCCCGTATTGCCCCGAGGCCTGCGACAACACGCTCGAGATCGCCGACAAGTGCTACGTCGAGCTGGACTGGGACTCCATCATCCTGCCGCGCTTCCCGTTGCTCGACCCCGGCGAGACGCACGAGAGCCAGTTCCGCCGCGAGTGCGAGAAGGGTCTGCGCCAGCACTATGGCGACGACTGGGCCACGCGCGAGATCGGTGGCGTCAACATCAAAGAGCGCTTTGAGTACGAATACAAGGTCATTTGCGACAAGGGCTTTGCCGCCTACTTCCTCATCGTCGCCGAGTACGTGCAATGGGCCAAGGACAACGGCATCGGCGTCGGCCCCGGCCGTGGTTCGGCCGCTGGCGCTATCGTCGCCTACGCTATGAACATCACCGCGTTCGACCCGCTCGAGAACGGCCTGATGTTCGAGAGGTTCCTGTCCCCGCAGCGTACCGAGATGCCCGATATCGATATGGACTTCGACGATGAGCGGCGCCTCGAGGTCGTGGAGCACGTTCGCCAGCTCTACGGCCCCGAGAAAGTCACCCACGTCATCACCTACTCGACCATTAAGGCCAAGCAGGCCATCAACGACGCCGCTCGCGTCCTGGACTACCCGGTCTACATGGGCCAGCGTCTGTCCAAGATGGTCTCGAGCGACCCCAAGGTCAAGCTCAAGCAGGTGCTCGAAAAGCAACCCGGCAAAGAGGACCTGTTTAACCCCGATTTTGCCGAGGCATATAAAAAGGACGACGACGCCCGCCGCATCATCGACACGGCGCTCTCAATCGAGGGCCTCACCCGTGGCGAGGGCGTGCACGCGTGCGCCGTTCTGATCTGCCGCGACCCCGTCAACGAGCACGTGCCCACCAAGCTCGACACCAAGGGCGGCGTCGAGATTACCCAGTACGAGGGCCATACCGTTGCCGACATGGGCCTGCTCAAGATGGACTTCTTGGGCCTGCGCACGCTGACTGTTATCTCCAAGGCAAAGGCAAACATCAAGAAGAACTTCGGCATCGACATCAAAGAGGAAGAGATTCCCTTTGACGACCCCGAGATCTTTAAGCTCATGGGTTCCGGCCACACCGCCGGCGTCTTTCAGGTCGAGTCCGCCGGCATGACGGCCACGATCAAGAACATGAAGCCCACCGAGTACAAGCACGTCGTGGCATTGATCGCTCTGTACCGCCCGGGCCCGCTGGGCGCCGGCATGGTCTCGTCCTACATCAACCGTATGAACGGCAAGGAACCGGCGGTTTCCTACGACGACCGCCTGGACGACATCCTGGGCGAAACCTACGGCACCATGGTCTACCAGGAGCAGGTTATGCTCATCTCCGTCGAGATGTGCGGCTTCTCCAAGGGCGAATCGGACTCGCGTATCCGTAAACCCGTGGCTAAGAAAAAGATCAAGCTGCTCACGTCGACGGTGCTGCACTGGGAGGATGGCTCGGACGAGACCACCTACGACCACTGGATGAACGGCGCTATCAAGAACAACTACACGCGCGAGGTCGCCCAGAAGATTTGGGACGATGTTCTCGAGTTCGCATCTTACGCCTTTAACAAGTCGCACTCCGCCGGCTACGCCATCCTGGTTATGCAGACGGCGTGGCTCAAGGCGCACTATCCGCACGAGTACATGGCGGCCGTTCTGACGTCCTACACGGGCAAGACCGACAAGATCGTTCATTACGTCTCGGCGTGCCGTCACGACGGCATCCCCGTGCTTTCGCCAGATGTCAATGAGTCCGGTACCGAGTTCACGGCTACCAAGGAGGGCGTGCGCTTTGGTCTGGCCGGCATCCGCGGCGTGGGCACCGGCGTGGCGCAGGCGATTATCGCCGAGCGCGAGGCGGGCGGTCCGTTTAAGACGCTGCACGATTTTGTCGAGCGCGTGGACTCGAGCCAGGCCAACCGCCGCGTGATCGAATCGCTCATCAAGGCAGGCGCCTTCGACTCCACGGGGTATCCGCGTCGCCAGATGATGCACTTTGTGGACAAGAACAACCCCGAGAACATCATCGATGCCGCGGTAAAGCGCCAGAAGGATCGCGCGAGCGGCCAGACGTCGTTCTTCGATATGTTTGGCGACGTTGAGGGCTCGGGCTTTGAGGTGAGCGTGCCCGATCCGGATGGCCAGGAATGGGACCGTCACCTTAAGTTGAGTCAGGAGAAGGAGGTTCTGGGCATCTATGTCTCGGACCACCCGCTGCGCCCGTTTGAGTATGCACTAGCCAAGGCGCGTGACTTCTCGTTCTCGCAGATCGACACCGGCTACGAAGTTCAGAATCCTACGGGCGGCACCATCAACCAGGAGATTCCCGAGGGCAAGGCGCTGTGGTGGGCCGGCATGGTCTCGAGCGTGTCCAAGCGCGTGACCAAAAACGGTGACCCCATGGGCATCGTGCAGCTCGAGGACATGGAAGGCGAGGCCACCGTCGTCGTGTTCCCCAAGACCTATAAAGAGGCCGAGGGGTACCTGTACGGCGAGGTCGATCCCGAGACCGGCGCGCAGCTGTCCGATGCCTTTGTGCGCATTAAGGGCAAGCTCGAGCGCTCGGACCGCGGCGACCAGATCATCGCGCAGGAGATCGTGCCGCTCGAGCTCAACGAGGAGAACAACAAGCCCAAGGTGTTTGAGGTCATGGTGCCCAACAGCCGCTTTAGCCAGGGCAATATGGCGCGCCTGGCCACGGTGCTCACCGCTAACCCGGGCGGCGACCGCGTGGAGATCTTTATCGAGCAGGTGGACGGGCGCGTGCTGCGTGCCGAGGTACCTGCCAAGGTCAACGCGCGTTCGATTCCGCTGCTGGCCGAGGCCAAGGCCATTGTGGGTAACCAGGGCCGCGTGACGGTGATCTAAGCTACCCCGGGTGAGATTGGAGGAAGTGATGGCGCAGGGGACGTTTGTGCAGGCGCTTCGCAAAGAGGCGGCGTTGAGCGGCACCTTTATGAAGGGCCGCTCGCTCATGCTCAACGGCGCCGTGCTGTCGATTGAGGACAGCGGCTCGCGCTTCTCCAAAAACGTGACGGTTGAGGGCTCGGTGCGCGGCTCGCGCGGCGACCTGTACAAGACGCACGTGGCGCTCGATATGGACGAGCACGAGGTTATCGACTACGACTGCGACTGCCCCGCCGCATACCGCTATCCCGGTATGTGCAAGCACGCCATCGCCACAGCGCTGGCGTACCTGGACACCAGCGGCATTGAGCCTGTTGAGGGGCTGCGCACGCCGGTTCGCACGTTTACGGCGCAGCCGAAACAGCCCGCACGCGCCGCGTCCGCCGCGCCGGCCGTCAACCCCAACTTTCCCTTCCCGGCGCCCGTCCCCACGAGCCCGAGCCTTGTGGCGGCGCTTTCCGATCTTTCGGACGCGCGCATGGATGAGCTGGCGAGCATGCGCCGCAAACTTGCCGGTGCCGTTGATCCCGACGCCCCCAAAGCGGCGTTGGAGCCCTCGTTGGTGCCGTACTACAATCCGCTGTTCGCTGACCGCTTTAGCTGGGCGCTCGAGTTCCGCATTCGCTGTGGATCGGTCTCCTACGTGGTCAAGGACATCGACGGCATGGCCGATGCCTACGTGCGCGGCGGCACGTTCTCCTATGGCAAGAAGCTCACGTTTGTCCATTCACCTGAGGCCTTTGACGAAACATCGACAAAGCTGCTCAACCTTGTTGTGACGACAGTTGCCTATCTCGATGACATCACAAGCTCGCGTTCGGCGTCGTACGACTTTGCCCGCAGCGGTTTTGTTGCCGAGCGTCAGTTGCCGCTGTCCGAGCATAGCATCGTATATGTGCTGGACCTGCTGCGCGGCCAGACCATCTCTTTTGAGCCCGCCTGGTCGCGGGGGACGACGACGCGTCGCACCTACGACGTGGCGGTTGAGCTGTCTCCGCAAGGGAAGGACGAGGCGTCCGCTAAGCGCCCACCACTTCTTGCCGCCAAAATCGCGCCGGCGGCTGGTGGTAGCTATGACCTGCGCCTGCCCGCCGATATGTACTGCTTTGCGTCGGGCGATGCCGCCTACTTGGTTGACACGCGCCGCGCGCGCCGTACCGACGCTGCATTTGCTCAGCATGCCGCACCTTTTTTGTCGCGCTTGCTGCCGTGCCGCACGCCCGCCCATATTGCCGCCGAGCAGGTGGGTGAGTTCTGCCGTATGGCGCTGCCCATTTTGCGCGACTATACCGACCTCACCGCGCCCGCCGCGCTCGATACTGTGGCACCCGAGGCGAGCTTTGCCATGGCAATCGGCGTCGACGATGGTCTTGTGACCTGCAAAATTACGGTTACCTACGGCGATTGGTCGGCTGATCTCTTTAGTCTTGGTGCTCCGGGCAGTCCTTTCGAAGAGCAACGCCCCGGCGTTCCGCCCCGCGATACGCTGGCGGAGTTTCGCGTTATGGACACGGCTGCCATGTACTTCGATTTCTACGAGGGCGGCCTGGCGTTTGAGGAGCGCGATGACGAGAGCCTGTTCCACTTGCTGACCGAGGGCCTGTCTGCCCTGTC
>CATXML010000134.1 GCA_958372035.1 uncultured Collinsella sp.
CGACATCGGCAACGCGAATCTGCGGCGACGCCGCCGCCACACGCAAAAAGCCATCGTTCTTAACTTGACCGTTTAGAAAATCGTTCATGCGAGCTCCAACACATCCGTTTAGCCGCAACGAGCGGCGGCGATAAAGTCCGCCTCCATTGTACTGTCAAGTTCAATCAGCGCTGGTGGGGCAGACTCATGATAAAAATTGAAAAGAGAAGTCAGAATGGCGTTTAGCAGTAGAACGAGATCTCGTCCACAAGGAAAAATGCCTTCCATTTAGAGCAAATCAATTCATGCTGAGCGGCGATAATTTCACAGAGGTCGTCAAGCGTGCTCCGGGGAATCTTCGCTTTGTTATTAGCGACAATGCAACCTCCCCTGCGAGTCAGCCAGATTTTGGCCGAGTTATCTGAAGGCGCTCCCTTGCAAACATGGACATGGATTGGCTCGCCCGCTTCGTTGGACCAAAAGAAGACCCTATAGCCGCCAATAAGAAAAAGGCTAGGCAACTTTAGCTCCTCCGTTTGCGGCGTAGCGATACAGTAGATGGGCGTTATTGCTCAGAAAAGTCTCAAATCCTCGCTTCTCCTCGTCGGTGAAACGCCCTTCCCACATAGTCCAATTGTAAGAAGGTAACTCACAACGAGCGGAGTCGAAGCCCTCTGCCGTCGGTCGTTCAAAATGCACGATAACCTTTTCGATATCGCCATCCGCAATCAGGTCAGAATGAATGACCTCGGTACCGTCTTCGAACGTCATATACGGGTACATCACGTAAACCACCTCGCAATCGTAAATCCAGTTTAGCATCAAGCTATTGCACCAAAGACAGCAAGCCCCCTTGATGAGTTGATGGTATCTGTTAAATGTCACGTACGATTCACATCTGGTGGGTACCCTGATGGCTACACAAAACGAAGCAGATTTACACCGGGAGGACCCCGTATGACAACCAAGTACACTGACGCGCCGCGCACGCGCGTCATGACACCGGCATCGCTCAACAACGGCGTGCACGAGAACCATTCCATCGGACAGACCATGGCCATTGCGCCCAAAAAGGGCCTTTTCGACGACATTTCCATTCCCCAGATCATCGCCGGCGCCGCAGCTGCCGCCACGAGCGTGGCGCTTGCTTCAAAGATCGGCATTGCCGGCTCGGTGATTGGTGCCGCCGTGAGCTCAGTCATCACTGTTGTGTCCTCGCAGGTCTATCGCCACTTTATCTCCGCCAGCGCCGAAGCAATCAAGGGCACGCATGCCGCTGTCGACTACCCTACCGGCGCCTACGAGCCCGTTGAGCCCAATGTCGAGGAGCACCTGGGTGGCGCCGCAACCACGCAGGAGATGCGCCAGGTTGCGGGACGCGCGACCACGGCGCGCGTCGCTCCCAACAGCCTGCGCGCCAAGGCGGCGGCTGAGCGCAGCCAGACGCAAAAGAAGGTCATCGTCTTCTCGATCGCTATCGCCATCGTCGCGGTCATCGCCTGCGCCGGCGCCATCCTTATCACCACTGCCGGTGAGGGTCTGGGCGAGCGTCCCGAGCCAATCCTGTCGTCGCGCACGACCGAGAGCGATGCAAATGGCAACACCCAGTCGCAAGATCAGCAGGCACAGACGGACGATACGCAAGACAGTTCTACCTCTGCCAATTCGTCCTCGAACACCCAAAACCAATCGCAGGGCGTCGATTCCTCTGCGAACAACAGCGGCACGCAATCCGGCACGACTGACTCAAGCCAAACGACTGACGGCTCTCAACCGAGCACGGGCGACCAGGCGAATGGCAATACACCGAGTACGGGATCTACCGACAACAGCAACACCAACAGCTCGAGCGGAACCGCGTCCGGCACGGCATCTGACAGTTCAAGCCAAGGCACGACATCGGGCAACTAGGCACTGCATCCCCAGATAGGCAACCTGTACAACGGGCGCGAATCGACAGCGGTTCGCGCCCGTTTGCCTTGGGCGCCGTCATGGCGAGCGCCATGCGATGGTAAGATGCTTTACATGTGTAAAGAGGAGATTTGCCATGAGCAAGACAATAGTTAGGCCCATGCTTTCGCTGGGCAACCACATCTATCTGTATCGCCTGCTGCGCGATGCGATTGGGTGTGGCAAGCAAACGTTTATGACGCAGGTCGAAGAGGCTCTCGCCGTTGGCGACATGACTGCTTATGACCTGGGCTTCGAGTCCACGCGCGAGTTGCTCGAGGAACTCGACGATTGCATTAAGCTGACTGTCTTTAAGGGCGGTCGCCTGTATGCCACGGTCATCGCCAACGAGGCATGGGATGCCGCACTTGCCAAGGGCGAGGACAAGCCCAAGGCTGCCAAGGGAGCCAAGCAGTCCTATAAAAAGAAAAAGCGCGGCGAGAAGGACCTCAAGGCTGTACGCCCCAAGCACGTTAAGCGTCCCGAACCAGAAGCCGCGGTTGAAGCTGTGCCGGAGCCCGAGCCCGAGACAGAGATCGAAGTCGCTATTGAGGTGGCAGCAGAAGCCGAAACCGAAATCGCCGCCATGACCGATCCCGAAGTCATGTCAGAACAGGAAGCCGCTGCGGAGCTCAACGAGGCCCCCAAGTCGACAACCGAAGAAGCCGCTGACCAATCCGAGACGCCTGCGTTCCAAAACAGCGATGTCTTTGGCGACGAGGCCGAGGACAATCAACCCGACGAGTCCGCCGATCAAGACGCTACCGAGTCGACGCCGGAACCCGAGACGCCGCAGCCTGCCATCTCGCTTACGGTCGTCTATGACCCCGAGAACGCCAACGCTGGCATCACCACCATGGCATCCACGCCCATCGAGGCAAAGTCGAGCGTCGAGAATGAGAACGCGACGCAGGTTGAGGTTGAAACCGCAGTTGCAGACGCACCCGTCACCGTGAAGCCCGCAGATTCCGAGATCAAGCCGAAAGTAACGCCGGAGCCCGCACCCGTCATCGAATCCATGCCCGCCGCCGCTTGCGACCAAATACCCGCATCCGCACCGGCTTCGCTACCCGCAGCGGCCCCAGCCCCCGCACCTGCAGCGCCCGCCATCCCCAAGGACTTCCCCGTCGATTTCGCAACCGAGGTCTTCTGCCCCGGCCCGCTTCTGCACCAGCTGTCGACTTATCTCCCCTACGGCGCCGATACCCTCGGCATCGTCGGCGAGTACTACTGGATCGCCCGCGAGCGCGGTACCATCGAGGCCGCGCGAAACCGCGCAAGCTTCCCCCTGCGCTATACGCAGGCCGGCGAGCGCCGCGAGGTTACCGTGCGCATTCGCCGCAACACCACCGGCGGTCTCGGAGCCGCCTGGACCATCGATAAAGTCGAACCTTCTACCAAGTAACAAAAAGGGACGATAACCCTCAAGGTTATCGTCCCTTTCTCATTAGGTCACCTGAGCTCGACTAATCGCGCGTCAGCTTGCGGTGAATACGATGCGGCTGGGCTGCGTCCTCGCCCAGGCGCTCGATGCGGTTGGCCTGATAGGCCTCGAAGTTGCCCTCGAACCAATACCAGTTGCCCGGATTCTCGTCGGTGCCCTCCCACGCCAGGATGTGCGTGGCGACGCGGTCCAGGAACATACGGTCGTGGCTAATGACCACCGAGCAGCCCGGGAACTCGAGCAGCGCCGCCTCGAGCGAGGACAGCGTCTCGACGTCGAGGTCGTTCGTGGGCTCGTCGAGGAGCAGCAGGTTGCCGCCCTGCTTGAGCGTAAGCGCCAAGTTCAGACGGTTGCGCTCGCCACCGGAGAGTACGCCAGCGCGCTTCTGCTGGTCCTGGCCCTTAAAGCCAAAGCTCGCCACATAAGCGCGGCTCGGAACCTCGGTCTCGCCGACCATCATGTGGTCCAGGCCGTCCGAGACGACCTCCCACAGGTTCTTGTCGGGGTCGATGCCGGAACGGTTCTGGTCGACGTAAGAAATCTTGACGGTCTCGCCCACCTCGAGCTCGCCCGAAGTCAGCGGCTCCAGGCCCACGATGGTCTTGAAGAGCGTGGTCTTGCCCACACCGTTGGGGCCGATGACGCCCACGATGCCGTTGCGCGGCAGGGTGAACGAAAGGTCGTCGATGAGCACGCGGCCATCGAACTCCTTGTGCAGATGATGGGCCTCGAGCACCTTGTTGCCCAGACGCGGGCCCACGGGGATGCGGATGTCGGTCCAGTCGAGCTTCTGGCTGGCGCGGGCCTCGGCCTCCATCTCCTCGTAGCGAGCCAGACGGGCCTTGTTCTTGGCCTGACGAGCCTTGGGCGAGCTGCGTACCCACTCGAGCTCGGCCTCCATGCGCTTGGCGAGCTTGGCATCGCGGTTGCCCTGAGCCTCGATACGCGCGGCCTTGGTCTCCAGATACGTGGAGTAGTTGCCCTTGTAGGGATAGAGGTGACCGCGGTCGACCTCGCAGATCCACTCGGCAACGTTATCCAGGAAGTAGCGATCGTGTGTGACGGCCAGCACTGCACCCTGGTAGTTGTGCAGGAAGTGCTCGAGCCACAGGATCGACTCGG
>CATXML010000135.1 GCA_958372035.1 uncultured Collinsella sp.
ATCGAGTTCTCTGAACTTACAGAGTACGTCGATAAGATCCGGGGGCTCCGCGGCGCTAAATCGTTCACACGTGCCGCGAAGTGCATTAGGGGGGTGGCGGCATCGCCGCTCGAGGTCCAGGCTTCGATGCTGTTTGGCCTTACGAGGTTGCGCGGCGGCGAAGGGCTGCGCCTTACCAATAACGTTGAGATTCGTATGACGCGCAGTGCCCGCCTGATTTCGGGGCTTGATAGGCGCTATGCCGATATTTTGCTGGCAAATAAGGACGGTAGTCGAGAGTGTCTGGTTGAATGCCAAGGTAAAGCCATTCATGGATCCATAGAATCCAAGATTTAGGACTCCGACCGAACGACGGCGCTGCAAGCGATGGGATATCCCGTCGTTTTGATGGCCTATGGTCAGCTGGCCGACTCCGATGCCTTCCGCGTGGTGATGGAGCTCATCATGTCCTATCTCGATGTGCCGCTGAAAGACAAGACACCGCGGCAGCAGGAGCTCGAACGGCGGCTTCGTGAGGAGATTTTTATCAATTGGGCGGAAATGTAGTCGCGCGGGTGGAAAACGGTCGCGTGAACTAGAGTTTTGGGCGCGAAAAAGGCTTCAGTTTCGCCTTGGAAGGGCTTTAAAAATACTATCCAAAACAAGTTGTTTCGGAAAATCGACAGTCAACTTGAATGTGATATATAGAGATCGATTTTTACCTACTAAAGCCCCTGATAAAGCTGTTTATCAAAGCAGGTGTGCTCAGTGATTTGGGCGGAACTGTCGATTATCCGAAAAAACTTATTATGGATAGCATTTTCAAAACCAGCCGGAGCAACGAAATCGGCCCCTGTTTCGTTAAAACGGGGGCCGAATGGGCTTCATGGACTGCCTCGCAGGCTTGGCGCCGGCGCTATTTGATCACGCGCACGCGATACATCGACGGAATCTGCTTGAGCGCCTCGATGGTGCTGCTGTCCAGGTGCTCGTCGGTGTCGAACATGGTGTAGGCGTTTTCGCCAGCGGACTCGTTGGTCATACGCTGCACGTTGGCATTGTCCTTGGCCAGGATTGCCGTGATCTGGCCGATCATGTTAGGCACGTTGGCGTGCAGGCAGGCGATGCGGCTTGCGGCGCGCGCCTTGCCCATGCTGCAAGCGGGGTAGTTGACGCTGTGCGCGATGTTGCCGTTCTCCAGGTAATCCTTGAGCTCGCTGATGGCCATATCAGCACAGTTGGCCTCGGCCTCGCCGGTGCCGGCGCCCGAATGCGTGGTGATAAACGTGTTGGGCATCTTGACGGTCTTGGGCGTGGCAAAGTCGCAGCTAAACCAGCTCAGCTTGCCCTCGCGCAGGGCAGCGTCGACGGCGTCCTCGTCAATGATGGTTTCGCGCGCGTAGTTGATGAGCACGGCGTCGGGCGCCAGCAGGTCGATCTGCTCGGTGCTGATCATGCCGATGGTATCGGCCTTGCTGGGCACGTGCACGGTGAGGTAGTCGCAGCCGCGGCACAGATCCTCGAGCGTGCCCACGCGCTGCACCTCGCGACTCAGCACCCATGCGTGCTCGACGGAAATGAACGGGTCGTAGCCGTAGACGTCCATGCCCAGATCGACACAGGCGTTGGCGACCTTGGAGCCCACGTTGCCCAGGCCGATGACGCCGATGCGCTTGCCCTTGAGCTCGCGGCCCACAAAGGCCTTCTTGGCTTTTTCGGCATCGACCTGAATCTCGGGGTCGTCGGCGTTGTCACGCACCCAGTTCATCGATTGCACCACGCCGCGGCTCGAGAGCACCAGCATGCCCAGGACGAGCTCCTTGACGGCGTTGCTGTTGGCGCCAGGGGAGTTAAAGACGACGACGCCCTTCTTGGCGTACTCCTCGACGGGGATGTTGTTGACGCCGGCGCCGCAGCGGGCGATGGCGCGGATGCCCTCGGGCAGCTCGTAGCCGTGCAGGTCGGTGGAGCGCATCAGGATGGCATCGGCCTCCTCGGCGGTGCCCACAAACTCGTAGCCCTCGCCAAACTCGACCTTGCCGTCCTTGGTGATGTCGTCGATGGTTTTGATCTTGCGCATGAAAAACTCCTTAGCGGATTTGTTTATAACAAGTGGTCTGAGGTGGCTGGTCAGCCCGCGCGTTGCGAGCTAGTTAGATCGCGGACTCAAACTATGCTGCGCTTCGAAGTCCTTCATGTACGAGGCCAGTGCCTGCGCGTCTTCCATGGTTACGGCGTTGTAGACGCTGGCGCGCATGCCACCCACCAGGCGATGACCCTTGACGTTTTGAATCTGGTGCTCGGCCGCGCCTGCGACAAAGGCGGAGTCGAGCTCGGCATCGCCGGTACGGAACGTGACGTTGGCGATGGAGCGACTGTCTGTCTGCGCGGTGCCGTGGAATAGTTTGCTGTTCTCGAGCAGGTCGTAGAGCAGGTTGGCCTTGGCCCAGTTGCGCTCGGCCATAGCGACAAGTCCGCCGGTCTGCTCAACCCAACGGAACACCTTGCCGCACACGTAGATGCCAAAGGTGTTGGGCGTGTTGAGCATGGAGCCCTTGGCGGCCTGGGTTTTAAGGTCCATGTACTGCGGCGTCTGCGCAAAGGCGGGGCCTTTGGCGATGAGGTCGTCGCGCACGATGACCACGGTCACGCCCGCGGCACCGGCGTTTTTCTGCGCGCCGGCGTAGATGAGCCCGTAGCGCTCAACGTCGAGCGGCTGCGATAAAAAGCAGCTCGAGACATCGGCGACCAGCGGTACGTCGCCGCAATCGGGCAGCTCGTGGAACATGGTGCCAAAGATGGTGTTGTTCTGGCAGATGTAGACGTAGTCGAGCCCGTCGCCCGCGGCCTCGGCGGCAATGCGCGCGTTGATGTCGGCCATGTCGGGAATGCGGTCGAAATTGGTGTCCTCGGAGCTCGCGAGCAGCACGGCCTCGCCGTACTTGGCGACCTCTTTGTACGCCTTGTTGGCAAAGTTGCCGGTCACGACGTAGCCGGCGCGGCCGCGGCGCATGAGGTTCATCGGGATGCCCGCAAACTGTAGCGTGGCGCCGCCCTGCAAAAACAGGACGCGGTAGTTGTCGGGAATGCTCAGCAGGCGGCGCAGGGTTGCCTCGGCGTCGTCGATAATCTGCTGGTACATGCTAGATCGATGGCTCATCTCGAGCACGGACATGCCGCAACCGCGGTAATCCATCATCTCGTCGGCGATCTCGGCGAGCACGCTTGTGGGCAGTGCGGCCGGGCCAGCTGAGAAGTTGTGCACACGTGCCATCTTCATGTTCCCCCTCGTAGTGGTTTGAACGTTCGGGATACTTTAGCACAGTGGAGCGCCAGGTGCGACCGCATCACGGTAAAACTCGAGTGCGCTGCTATGATTTACAGGATGGTTACATGGGGGAGGGGTGACCTTACCTGATGGCTCGCATCCGATCCGCCTCGGCCTTCGCCTGTTTCCAGGGGCGCACTCGACCGTTGGCGATATCGTCGTAGCCACGCGTGATGGCACGTTGAATGTGATCTTCGCGTTCCTGAATGATAGTCAGCGCGCGCGTCTGATCAGAAATAGACTTTACGACAGACATATGAAGCTCCTTACATAGAAGCATATGTATAACTCTATGTTGAATATAGCGGAGGATGGCGTTGGGCGTGTGCGTGCCTGCATTCGTAAGTGCGGTTGTCTGGCAAGTGTGATTTGGGGCGACCTCGTCAAAGCTTCTGAGCTGCGAAAATGACCGTTAACCGGATTTAATTTTGTTGCTCAACATTTGACACTCTGGGCGTGGTAACTTTTTTACCAACAGGTATGATTATTGTCATGTGCGCCGCGCCTGCCTGCCGGGCTGCGGCGCACTTATGACAGCCTTTGACACCCTTGGAGCGTGCACTGTGGATGTAACCACAAAAAGCGTTCGGGGGGGGGTGCTCACCCGCGAGCAATTCCTCCCGCATGAGATGCGCATCGTCGCTGGCCTGCGTACGCAGGGCGCAAGCGACGAGCAGGTCATTGTACGCGTAAAGAGCGATAACCTCTTTCAATATCCCACGGAGCGCATGGTCGCCAACCGCGCAACCGTGTGCCTTCGCCGCCTCGACGCCATGGTGCCCACGGACGCCGCATGTGCCGCGCGCGGCATCGACCCCAATGCCGCCGTCGAGGCTGCGCTATCCCTAACCGGCCTCATAGCATCCGGTACTCCCACGCAGGCGGACCAGGCCATCTTTTACAGCATGATCTGCCGCTACGACATCGTGCGCGAGCTCGTGCTCGTCGAGGTGGGGGAGCGCCTGCAAAACTTTGATTATTCCTTTACGGCGGTTGACCTCAACGCCTTTATGACGCGCTTTACCACGGAGTATCCGGACGCGGCCCACTGGACCGAGGCCACGGTCAAGCGCATTAAGGGCTCACTCCGCCAGACGCTCCGCCATGCCGGCCTTATCGGCGAGGGTATGGGCCCGGAGTCCGAGCGCCTGTCACCACTTTTCCTCGATTCCGATGT
>CATXML010000136.1 GCA_958372035.1 uncultured Collinsella sp.
CGACCCTGCGGTGCGCGTGGTATTTCTGACGACATTCTCGGATGACGAGTACATTGTATCGGCACTCAAACTGGGCGCCCGCGGCTACCTGATCAAGACCGATGTCGCCGCCATTCCACCGGCGTTGGCACAGGTCATGGACGGTAAACGCGTGCTCGAGGGCAAGGCGATCGAGGACGTCGATTTTGACGGAACGGGCGTTGAGACGGGCACGCCCCGCCGGCCTGCGGCCTTTGCCGGCCTGACCGACCGCGAGTTCGAAGTCGCCGAGCTCATCGCCCGCGGTCTCGACAACAAGGAGATTGCCGCCACCGCCTATATGGGCGAAGGCACCGTACGCAACCACATCAGCTCGATCCTTGTCAAAATGGGCCTACGCAACCGCACGCAGATCGCCATCGCCTACCTGCGGGGGTAATTACCCAACGGCCGACCGCTCCGGCAGAGCAAAATTGCTGCTATCGATTTGATGCCATTTCAAAACTATGCCGGTTTACTACGATGAACCGCCCACCTTCGACCACAGCAAATTGCGTGCTTGCAAAACCGCAGGTAGAATGCCTGCAATATTTAGAAAAATGCAGTCATGGTCGGAAATGTCGAATTCATCGTAGTAAACCGACATAGTTTTGTTCGGGCGGCCCTGCACGAGTGCCTCCGCAAGCCTCGCGGGACCAAAATGATCCGTTTTCTTCCGCCCGCGGAGATCGGCTGACGGCGCCCGCCACGGAATCGGCCCATCTACTACGTTTGACTCGATACCCCCGACCATACCCGCTTTTCATGAAAAATCACAGGCGTTCTACCTGCGGTTTTTATTTCGCATTACTTGCCATGGTTGAGGGTAGCGGCTTAAACGTAGTAGATGGGCCCATTTTGTGGCAGACGGGTCACGCGGCGGCCCTCGCAAGGCCAAAATGATCCGTCTCCCTCTGTCCACGGGAGATCAAGGGCTGTTACGGATATGGTGCCATTTCAAAACTATGCCGGATTACGGGGCAAAAGCCGGAGCCCTCATCCATACCTTCATTTTTTCAAAAACGGCAGGCTATCTACCTGCGGTTTTGTTTTTGCGATTTTCTGTATGGTGGGAGGTTCGCTATCCAGCCCCGTAATCCGACATAGTTTTGCTTGCGGCGGCCCAACCGCGCGTTTAAGCGCGGGGCCGGTGGGGCAATTTTGCCCCACCGGCCCCTATTCCAGCTCTATTCCAGCGCTACTCCGACTTAGTTTCTACCGTGGGAGTCTTGTTCGCTGCGACTGGGGTGCGGACGGTGTCCATAGTCAGGCAGTGTTTGGGGCAGCTTTCGATACACTCGCCGCATACCACGCAGGCATACGGATCGATCGACCAGGTACCGCCCTTGCGATCGACCGCAAGCGCGCCCGCCGGGCAGCGACGCGCGCACATGCCGCAGCAAATGCACACGTCCATGTCGTTAACGATGTGCCCGCGCAGGCGCTCGGGCGCCACGAGATTCTCCTGCGGATAGCACACCGTGACCGGCTGCTTGACCATAGAGCCCAAGGCCGTCTTGGCAAATGTCAGCAAACTCATGCCGCGCCTACCTTTCCGTGCAGCTAATGCAGGGGTCGATGGTCAGGATAATCATGGGCACGTTGGCAAGGAGCACGCCCTGCAGCGCATGTGTCAGACCCGCCAGGTTCTGCGACGTCGGCGTGCGCACGCGAAAACGGTCCAGATTCTTGGTGCCGTTACCGCGCACATAGTAGTACGCCTCGCCGCGCGGCTGCTCAATCACAACCTCGCCGCGCGCGCCGTCGGCCGGCGTGAGCTTGGTGCGCCCGCCGATACCGTCGTGCGGGATCTTGCCCACAAGCTCCTTGATGATGTCCATGGCCTGCGTGACCTCGGCACAACGCACCTGGCAGCGGGCATAGCAGTCGCCGTCGGTAGCAACGATGGGCTCAAATGCTGCCAGGCCTGCATAGGCACCGTCGCCAAACATGCGCACGTCGTAATCCACGCCCGAGGCGCGACCGAACGGGCCGACCATCGACAGATTCAGCGCGTCCTTCTTGCTGATCACGCCCACGCCATGCAGGCGCTCGCCGCAGCTATTGTCGTCCAAAAACGTATGCACCAGGGCCTCGTAGTCGGGACGCATGGCATCGAGCGTCTGGACAATACCCGCCAGCTCGGAGTCCTCAATGTCGTGCTTAAGGCCGCCGATCTCATTGATCGACAGAATCACGCGACCACCGCACGTGCTCTCGAAGATCTTGAGAATCTGCTCGCGCAGGGTCCAAGACCGATAGAACAGCGCCTCGAAGCCAAAGGCATCGGCGAGCAGGCCCAGCCACAGCAGATGCGAGTGGATGCGCGAAAGCTCGTGCAAAATGGTGCGGATATACTGCACGCGGCCGGGCACCTCGATGTCGAGCATGCGCTCGCAGGCGCTGGCATAGCCATAGCTGTGGCCCACGGCGCAGATGCCGCAGATGCGCTCGGCGATGTAGCCAAACTGATGCATGTCGCGCTTTTCGGTGAGCTTCTCGAGTCCGCGGTGCACAAAGCCGATCTGCGGAATTGCCTCGATGACGCGGTCGTCCTCGATCACCAGGTCCAGATGAAGCGGCTCGGGCAGCACCGGGTGCTGCGGGCCAAACGGAATAACGGAGCGATGTGCCATGGACCTTACGCCTCCTTTTTCTGCTTGTCGCGGGCGGCCTTGGCGGCAAGCGCCGCGCGGACCTTGGCCGCTTTCTCGGGATCCATGGCGGCGAGCTTTGCCTCCATCTCGGCAGCCTTGAGCGCGGCCTTGGCGGCAGCCTCATCGTGCTGAGCATCGGAGCCGGCTGCCGCAGCGGGCTGGGCGGCAACAGCGTTCGCAGCATCGCCGGCACCCGCGGCGCCCTCCCCCGCGGCAGCAGCGGCAGCAGCCTTCTCGGCCGCGGCCTTGCGCGCCTTGGCCTCGGCGGCGGCGCGGACCTTCATGGCTTTCTCGCGCGCGGCTTTCACCTCGGGTGTGATCACACTCATGGGCTCGGCCGTTGAGACCTGGTAGAAAAAGCCGTTAAAGTCGACCTGCATGTCGGTGATGGCAAGCCCAAACAGATCGTGGGCCTCGTTCTCAAACGGAAATACCGCCGGATAGTACGAGCTGATGGACGGAATCTCCTGGTACTGGTCGATACCCTCGACCACCAGATTCTCAATCGCATAGTTTCCGTCCCGCGCGATCTGCTCTTGCGCAGCGCGGACGTTGATAAACGTATAGACCAGGCGATACGATCCGTCGTCCACACAGCGCTCGGCATGCATCTGCACAAAGCGCGCGCCGTCGCCCTTGAGCGCCTGCACATGCGCCAGGAGCTTGTCGATCCCGACAGTGGTATAGATTGCCTTTTGCATTACTCGGCCTCCTTTGCAGCGGCGGGCGCACCGTCATCCGTGCCTGCGTCGACACCGGGCCCGACCCCCGCAGCAGCCACAAACCCGTCCTCGCCCAGCTCAACGCCACCGTCCCAGGTTGCGGCGCCGCCCACGGTGAGCGGGTCGCCGCCGGCGCGCATCACGGCCTCCTTCTGATCAAGGATGCCGCACGCCTCCACGATGGCATCGATCACCGTCTCGGGGCGAATGGCGCACCCGGGCGCGTACACGTCCACGGGAATCGCGCGGTCCACGCCGCCGATCACGTTGTAGGCATCGCGGAACACGCCGCCCGAGCACGCGCAGATGCCGCACGCCACCACGCACTTGGGCTCGAGCATCTGGTTGTAAATCTGACGCACGACGGGCAGATTCTGCGCGTTGACCGAACCCGTCACCAAAAAGATATCCGCATGCTTGGGGTTGCCGGTGTTGACCACGCCAAAGCGCTCCGCATCAAACAGCGGGGTAAGCGAGGCCAGCACCTCGATATCGCATCCGTTGCAGCTCGAGCCGTCGTAATGAATAACCCACGGCGAGCGCGACATTTTATGATCCATGGATGCCGCCTCCTAAATAAATACGTCGACGAGGATGGGCATAAGGTTGAGCAGGCCAAACACCAGCGCCACGCCCCATCCGAGCTTAAAGCAGCTGCGCCAGGTGCTGCGCGCGAAGGTGTTGTCGATCAGGACCTCGACAAAGTACGTCGCGGCCATGACGACCAGGGCGACCAGCCAGCTCACGGGGTTGTCCCAAACAAAGAACATGCCCACCCACATCAAAAACAGCACGGTCTCGCACCAGTGCATAAGGGTCATCTTGGCCAGCGTGCCGCCGCTCATCTCGGTGGCGACGCCCTGGACGATCTCCTGATGCGCGTGATGCGAGTACGAAAGGTCAAACGGCGACTTGCGCAGCTTGATGGTAAGTACCGCGAGCAGCGCAAGGAAAATGGGCGCGCTGTACACGATGATGGGGGCTGACTGCCCCGTCACGGCAATGGAATCGAAGCTATCGGTGGCAAGGTACAGGCCCACGCTCATCAGCAGAACGGCGGGCTCGTAGCTCATAACCTGCA
>CATXML010000137.1 GCA_958372035.1 uncultured Collinsella sp.
GAACATCATGTCCTTGACGACGCCGAAGTTGATGGCCGAGAGGCGCTTGACGGCACCGACGCCCATGATGGCGCAGGTCTTGATGTGTGTGGAGGACACGGGGATGCCGGTAAGGGTGGCAAGCAGCAGGTTCGCCGCGCCCGCGAGGTCGGCGGAGAAGCCCTGATACTTCTCGAGCTTAACCATGCTCTGGCCGACGGACTTGATGATGCGCTCACCGCCCACGCTGGTGCCGATGCCCATGGTGGCCGAGCATAGCAGCATAATCCAGATGGGGATGCCGGCATCGCCGACGCTCGTCTGGCCGCTGGCAAAGGCCACGCCTAAAAAGAGCACGCCGATGAACTTCTGTCCATCCTGCGCGCCGTGCATAAAGCTCATGGCCGCAGCGCTCGCGATCTGAGCGTATTTAAAGAAGACATTGGCACGTCGCCTGTTGGCGGCGGCGAAAAGAATCGAGACGAGCTTGCACAGGACCCAGCCCATGACAAAGCCCAGACCGATGGAGAGCGCCAGGCCGTAGATGACCTTCATCCACTCGTGGACGTTGACGCTGCTCGCACCGCCGAGGGCGATGGCGGCACCGGTCAGGCCGGCGATAAGGCTGTGGCTTTGCGAGGTGGGGATGCCAAAACGCGACGCTGTGGCGCCGTAGACGACGATGGAGAACAGCGCCGCGCAGAGGCACGCGAGCGCCATGGTGCTGTTTCCGCCAAAGTCGACGATATGTGAGATGGTGTTGGCGACGCTCGCGTTAAAGTGCGTCATGATGAGCACGCCAAGGAAGTTGAATGCGGCACTCATGAGAATAGCGGCGCGGGCGGGCATGCAACGCGTAGTGACGCAGGTCGCGATGGCGTTGGGTGCGTCGGTCCATCCATTGACGAAGATGGCGCCGAGCGCGAGGATCACGGTGACGGCAAGGACTGGGTTCGACACAAGTTGGCCGAGGAAGGTTGAGAACGTTACGTCCATATATGGGCTTTCTCGAAGTTTGCAGGCACGTTACAGAAACATGATAAATCGTATCACCTCCTGCGGGTTTCTTTACCGAGTTCTGATGGGAGCAGTGAATTTTTTGGCGCTAAAAATGAATATTAGCCCTGTTGACCGTGGGTGTTCTTTTTGCTAACACACCATGAGGACACGTGCGCGCGCCCCAACACCCCAAAACCACAACCTGTTCGCTTTACAACATGCAAACATGCGTTCGATAATAGGAGGCATGGAATATCGACAGACAGATGGCAAAACTCGGCGCGTGCACAAGCAGTATGTGGACGTCGTGGCTCGCATCCTCGCGGGCGGACAGGTCGTGCCGGTCACCGTCTGCTGGGTCGACGGTCGTTGCTTTACGATTGACGAGATTGTCTCGACCACTGGGTTTGGCCTGACGGTTCACGGCATTCGTACGGCAACCTATAAGGTGCGTTTTGGCGGGCACGCGACCGAGTTGTATCTGGAGGACCAGACGCGCGAGCGGGCGGACGGCTCGCAGGCACACGTGATGCGTTGGTGGGTTTGGGCGTTTGATCGTACGCTTGAGGGCGAGCGCCGTAGGTAAGGACGCACGGCGTTCGGGTACAATGGCAGGAATCTTGTCACCTGCTGCGCTGTCGTGGCGCTTTTTGAAAGGACGAAGCATGAACGATATTCAGGGCTATCAGAACGGCCCCGTCGAGACCGGCGCAAGTCGCGCCAAGGAGATGTCGCCGCGCGCGTACAATCTCGCCATATCTGCCCTGATCTTCTTGGGCTTTTGCGCCATGGGTGCCGGCGCCTACTTTACGAGCACCATGTCGTTTGCGCGCATGATGATGAGCGGGGCCGCCCTGCCGCTGGTTTTTGGCTCGTTTATCCTGACCATTGTCGGCATCGTCATGATGTCAGCTGCCGCCAGCAAGCAGTCCGTGGGCCTGTCCCTTGTGGGCTACGTAATCTTTGCGAGTACCTTTGGCCTGACCGCGTCGTTTGGCCTTGCCAACTACGACCTGCCCACCATCAACACTGCCTTTATCGCCACGGCCGCCATCACCTTTGTCTTTGGCGCCTTGGGCGTGACGTTCCCCAAGTTTTTCCAGCGCGTATATGGCATCGGTTTTGGCATTCTGCTCGCCACGATTCTGGTTGAGATCGTGCTGATGTTCATGGGCGTCTCGCAGACCATCACCGACCTGATCGTGATCGTGGTGTTCGCCGGCTTTATTGGCTACGACACCTATGTTGCCACGACGGTGCCGCCCACGCTGCCCAATGCGGTGCTCATGGCGTCCAATCTGTTCGTGGACATTATCAACGTGTTCCTGCGCATCCTGAACATCCTCGGTCGTCGCGACTAGCGCGGGGGATTGCAGCGTTTCTTGTCGGACGCGGTAAAACGATGTGAAAGGCGGTCCTTCGGGGCCGTCTTTTTTGTACGCGGCGGGGTATCATGGATGGGAAAAGCCGATAGCGGCAGCGACAGGAAAGGTGGCCACGTATGGCAGACGTCGACAACAGGAACCGTAACCGCAGGTCCAACCGAGCGGGTCAGCCCAATCCCAAGCGCGAGGCCCGTGCCAAGGCCGCCGAGCGTCACGTGGCAACTGTGTCCGAAGCGTGCGCCAAGGATATCGAGCGTTCGCTTGCCGGTGTTCGCGAGTTTGACGGTATGCCTGCCGGCTTTGTCGCGGCGATGAAGGCCAAGGCCCAAGCGGCTGCGGTTGCCGAGGAGCCGGTTGCCGAGGAGTCTGAGTCCGCCGAGGTCGAGGCCGCTGAGGTTGCGTCCGTCGAGACCGAGGTCACGGACGAGTCTGCGCCTGCCGAGGAACCCGCAGAGACCGAGTCCGCGCCTGCCGAGGAGCCCGCTCCGACCCTGCCCGAGGTCACCGTGCTTGATGCCTCCGCCACGCAGGCAATTCTCGATAACGGTCGCGGCTATGCGCAGTTCTGCGACATGGCCGTGCTCGCCTTTGCCTCGTTCACCAATCCGGGCGGTGGATATATTCAGGGTTATCTGGGCCAGGAGGCCACGCTGTGCGCCGATTCGTATCTGTACAACGTTCTCGATAAGCAGCGTAAGTGGTACGGCGAGAACCGTCGCCGCAACATCAACTGCGAGCTCTATCGTAACCGCGCCCTGGTGGTGCCTGCGGTGCGCTTCGACCGCAACCACGTGCATGCATACGCCGACGTGATCGTGGCCGCCGCGCCCAACGTTAGGCGCGCCCGCCAGGAGTATCGCGTGAGCGACGATGCTCTGCTGGATGCCCTGCGCGACCGCATTCGCTTTGTGCTCGCCATCTGCGATGAGCTTGGTCGCGAGAAGCTCGTGCTGGGTGCTTGGGGCTGCGACAACAACGGCTTTGATGCCGAGGCCGTGGCCGAGCTCTTCCGCAAGGAGCTCGCGTCGGGCGACTTCAAGGTCAAGCAGGTCTTCTTTGCCGTGCCCTCTACGCGCTGGGACGAGGACTTCGCCAAGTTCGAGCACGTGCTGGCAAACTTCCCCGTGCGCAACGAGGAGTCCTATGCTCAGGTTGCCGCCCGCACCGCAGCCGCCCGTGCCGCCGAGCAGGCTCAGGCCGCTGCCGAGGATGATGAGGACGAGGATGACTGGCGCAAGTACCTGTAAGCGGTGCGCGCGATGTGATATGCCAAGCCGACGGGAGGGGTTGCCCTCGTCGGTTTTTTACTGAATGAGGAGCTCAAGATGAAAAACGTTCTGTGCTTTGGTGACAGCAACACCTATGGCTATGATCCGGCGGGTATGCGCGACGGTACCGCAGTGCGCTATGCGCAGGATGTGCGCTGGTGCGGCGTGGTGCAGCGTGACCTGGGTGAGGGCTGGCATGTGATTGAGGAAGGTCTAAATGGTCGCACGACGGTGCGCGACGATATGTGCCATCTGGACACCAACCTCAACGGCATTCGCGCGCTTCCGATGCTGCTCGAGGCCCATAAGCCGCTGGATGCGATCGTGATCATGCTGGGCACCAACGACTGCAAGACGGTCTTTGGCGTGACGGCCTCCGATATTGCCCGCGGCGCCATGGCGCTGATTCGCGCCGTCCGCGCGTTTCCGTGGACCGACGCTGCGCCTTGTCCGCGCATTCTGTTGATGGCTCCTATCAAGATTAAGCCGCAGATCGCCGATGTGTATATGACCGACTTTGACGATCATTCCGTTGAGGCATCTGAGCATTTTGGTGAGTACTACGCGCATGTGGCTGAGCAGTTTGGTTGCGACTTTTTGAATGCCGCCGACTTTGCCGAGCCGGGCGATATCGACTATCTGCATATGATGCCCGAAAGCCACGAGAGCTTGGGACATGCCGTGGCAGCCAAGCTCAAAGAGATGCTCGGTGAGTAGCACGGCCCCAAACCACCACAAAGGGGACAGGCACCTTTGTGGTGGTTTTGCCCGGGTAAACGAACGGATTGGCTGCCATATGGGCATGGACGAGCTCCTCGACCTGTTTGCCGAGGGCGATGAGCTCGTC
>CATXML010000138.1 GCA_958372035.1 uncultured Collinsella sp.
TCCTCGTGCGTGGGGCCCAGCACGAACTCGCGACCATGACGGTCGTCAAAGCGCACAAGCTCCTTGCCATAGGCATCGATACGGCCGGACTCACGCCACAACTCGGCATCGACCATGATAGGCATCATAAGCTCCTGGGCGCCGGCGGCGTCCATCTCGTCGCGCACGATGTTCTCAATCTTGCGAATCGAGCGCCATGCGAGCGGCAGGTAGGAATACAGACCGGCGGCCTCCTTGCGGATCATGCCGGCACGGAGCAGCAGGCGGTGGCTGGCGAGCTCAGCGTCCGCCGGATCCTCTTTAAGCGTCGGCGCATAGAGCTTAGACATATACATTGCTCGGGTCATTTATTTCTCCTCAATAAGCTTGTCGACCTCTGCCATAAGCGCGTCGACAATTTGGTCCTCAGCTACTTTACCAATGATCTGGCCATGCGAAAAGAGCAAGGCCTGACCACGTCCGCAAGCAACGCCTAGGTCGGCATCAGAAGCCTCACCGGGGCCATTAACGGCACATCCCATGACGGCAATCGAAAGCGGCGCGGAATAGTTCTTAAGCCGCTCGGTGACCTCCTCGGCGATGGGAATGAGGTTAACCTGGCAGCGGGCGCACGTGGGGCACGAGACAATCTCGGGACCACGGCGACGCAGGCCCAGCGACTGTAGAATTCCCCAGGCGACCGGCGGCTCCTCAACCGGATCGGCCGTGAGCGACACACGCATGGTGTCGCCGATACCTTCGGAAAGCAAGATACCCAAGCCTACAGAGCTCTTGATGGTGCCCTGAAGCTTGGTCCCCGCCTCCGTCACGCCCAGGTGAAGCGGAACGTGTGGAATCTCACGCGACAGGGCTCGATAGGTATCGAGCGTCGTTTGCACGCTATGGGCCTTGGCCGAAAGCACAATGTTCTTAAAGCCGCGGTCCTCAAAGTGCCGCACAAAGCGCTCGCTAGACATCACGAGCTTCTCGGGCTGCGTGAGGTCTTCGCGCTCGGCGATATCCTGCTCAAGCGAGCCCGCGTTCACGCCAATGCGAATCGCGCACCCAGCAGCGCCCGCGGCATCGATCACGGCATCGACCTTGGCCCAATCGCCAATGTTGCCGGGATTGATGCGGAGCTTGGCGGCACCGGCCTCAACGGCACCAATGGCGAGCTTATGGTTAAAGTGGATATCAGCGACAATCGGCACCGGAGACTCGGCACAGATGGTGCGGAAACCCTCAAGCGCGGCCTCGGTAGGCACGCTCACGCGCACGATATCGCAGCCAGCCTGCGCCAACGCGCACACTTGCGCAAGCGTTGCCTGGGCATCAGCGGTATCGGTGCAGGTCATAGACTGAACCACGACCGGAGCGCCACCACCGATCTGCACGCCGCCCACATGCACAGGGCGCGTCAACTCGCGAGGCAAAGGATGGGATAAAGACAATCCAAACACTCCCCTACAGAATAAATCGAAGGATGTCGGAACGAAGCATATAAACAAACAGCAGTGCAAAGAGCGCGATGCCGACATAGCTGACGATTGTCTGTACTTTGAGCGGCAGCTCGCGGCCCGCAATCTTTTGAATGATCTCGATGACCAGCTTGCCGCCATCGAGTGGTGGGATGGGCAGCAGGTTCATAAAGCCAAGCGAGAACGAAATGAGGGCGGCAAACGAAAGGAACGTGGCAGGGCCGGCAGCAGCGGCCTGTGAGGACATAACGCTAATACCCACGATCGAAGAAGACTGATCGAGAATCTCCATCGTATGCTGCGGCTGGAGCAGGCGCATCACGCCATCCGCTGTCTGCACGACATAGGAGAACGACAGGCGAGCCGACGTGATGGGGTCTAAACGGACCACCTGCGTAGAGGCATACACACCTAGGCGCTCGTCCTCTTTGAGCGCAACCGTGGTCGAATGCTGCTTGCCGTCACGCTCGTACTCGATGGCGATATCGTCCTTACCGGCGGCCTTGCCGATGGCATCATAGACATCCATCCAAGTGGAACATGAGACACCGTCAACCGAAAGGATCGCATCACCGGCCTCGATACCCGCCTTGGCGGCAATAGACCCCTCGTCAACCTGACCGATCACGTTGGTATCCATCGGCACGGTGACACCCGCAATGGAATAGATGCTCATAAGGAGCAAAAAACCCGTCAAGATATTGACGATAATGCCCGCGAGCAGCATAAAGGCGCGCTTGAGAAAGCCTTGGCCAAGATAGGTGTGCGAGCGCTCTTGCGCAAGGAACTCGGCCTCGCCGCACGGCAGCTCCCACACATCGCCCTCGGCAGTCGCATGTTCGCGATCGAAATGGCGACCATCAAAGGTGGTATAGCCTGCCGTGTCTCGCGGCAACGTCTGATATTTGGTGGGATAGTAGCTCGGCGAGGGCTTCTCCCCTTCCTCATACCAGGGCGCGATGGAGCCCCAGCCCAGCAAAAGGGCGCATGCCTCGAGCACATCCTCCTCGGAAAGTTCGAGCTCGACAGCAAGGTCGGCCACGGTCACGCGACCATGACGATAGATAGCCGCGAGCACGCGATCGGCGCACGAAACATCGGTCGGATCCATACCGCAGATGGCAGCGTAGCCACCCAGCAGCAGCGGGGTCACGCCAAACTTGGTTCCAATGCGACGCGACGTGTAATGGATGTCAAAGCGGCACGGCAGACCCAAAAAGAACTCGGTCACACGGACGCCGCAGGCACGCGCCGCCAAAAAGTGGCCGCCCTCGTGCAAAAACACGAGGACGGAAAGCATCAGCAGGCCCCAAAAGACCGATGAGAGAACGCTCAGAACAGTATCCATAAAACGAAAAAGCAATCCTTATGGGTTAGGAACGGGTTGCGGCGAGCACCTGCGCAGCCTTTTCACGCGCCCACGCATCGATGTCGCGAAGCTGCTCAAACGAATCGACCGCCTGCATATCGTGGGCGTCCATGCAGGATTCCACAATGCGATCGATATCGGTAAAGCTGCAGCCATCGTGCAGGAAGGCATCGACGGCGACCTCGTTGGCGGCATTGAGCACGCACGGCATGGTGCCACCCGTCTTGCCGGCACGCTCGGCCAGTGCCAGACAGCGGAAGGTATCCATGTCGGCAGCATCAAACGTGAGCTGCCCCAGCTCGCGGAAATCGATACGAGGCGCCGGGGTATCCCAACGCTCGGGATACGAGAACGCGAACTGGATGGGAATACGCATGTCGGATGCACCGAGATGCGCCATCACGGAGCCGTCGGCGAACTCGACCATAGAGTGAATCTTGGACTGACGCTGCACGACCACGTTAATGAAATCGAGGTCGCAGTTAAACAGATGCATGGCCTCAATGCGCTCCAGGCCCTTGTTCATGAGGGTGGCGGAGTCAATGGTGATCTTGGCACCCATGGCCCACGTGGGATGCGCGAGGGCATCGGCACGCGTCACGCGATCGAGCTCGTCGCGCGTGCAGCCAAAGAACGGACCGCCCGAGCAGGTGAGCCAAATACAGTGGGCCTCGCGCGGGTTCTCCCCCAGATAGCACTGGTAGATGGCGGAATGCTCAGAGTCGACCGGAATAAGCTGGCCCGGTTGCGCCAACGGCATAAGCAAGTCGCCACCGACGACGAGGGACTCCTTGTTGGCAAGGGCAAGGCGCTTATTCGAGGTCAAGGCCGCATGGCTCGCCTCGAGACCGGCGGCGCCCACAATAGCGACAAGCACGCAGTCGACATCGTCGCGACGCGCGAGCTCGCAAACCGCCTGCGCGCCAACGCCGAGCTTCGTTCCCTCGGGCAACTCCTGCAGCACGGCGTCATCGCCATGATCGACATCGGCCACGGCAACCGCCGGAACCGAGAACTCGCGGGCAGCGGCAACGAGCTCGGAGATACTGGAGTTAACGGACAGCGCCGTCACCTGCAGGCGATCGGCATGCTGGCGGCACACATCGAGCGCCTGGGTGCCGATAGAGCCCGTACAACCCAGGATGGCAACGCGAAGGCGTCCATCGGGGCCATACGTCGTCTGGAAGGACATTACAGCACGCCTCCGATCATCAGCAACAGCTGCGCGGTAATGCAGCCGAAGATAAGCGAATCGCTACGATCGAGCATTCCGCCGTGGCCCGGGATAAGGTTGCCGGAATCCTTGACGCCCACACCGCGCTTGATGCGCGACTCGATAAGGTCGCCGATAACGCCCAGAATGGACACGACCACGCCGCACAGCAGCGCATAGGGCAGGCTGAGCTTGTAGAAGTGCGTCGCCCACAGGATGAGCCAAATCAAAACCGAGCCCAGGATGCCGCCGGCAAACCCCTCCCAGCTCTTTTTGGGAGAGATCTTGGGAACCATCTTGTGCTTGCCGATACGGCTACCCACGATGTAGGCAAACGAATCGGAGACCCAAAGGGACGCGCAAACGCCCACTGAAAGCAGGGCACCGGCAAAACCGGGCACGGCATCGCGCAGCAGCA
>CATXML010000139.1 GCA_958372035.1 uncultured Collinsella sp.
CAACAGAGGACTTGTTGCACACCGCGCCAGACGTGTAGGGAAGCACAAAACGGTTGGAGATGATATTGGCAGCGTTGGCCAGTGCCACAAGGGAGGCCAGAATCGCAACAACCCACAGCAGCACCTTGAGCACGCCGGGAAGCGGCAGGATACGCAGGACGGCGACAGCCGCGGGCGCGATCGTGGCGACAGGCAGGAGTTTGGCGATAAGCGCGCGATACGGAGCGTAGGGCTCGCGAGCAAGGAGCTCGGCACGGGGGGAATCATAGTGCGCCACCACAACGACCGGGCGGTTGCGCGGAGACGCAAGCGGGCCCGAGGCCTTGTGATAGGCGATGACATTTTGACTCACACCGGTCTTTCCCAGGCGCGAAACCACGGGATGCCCCGTGCGCTCGAGCACATAGAGCACGGCACCGACAATGGCCAGCAAGGTGCCGACCAAGCCGATACCGCCGCCGATGCCCATCAGCAAGGCGCCGGCAAACGCCAGAATACCGGTAACGGCAAACGCCAGCCTGCTGGGCGCGGGAGCATTAAATTCCTGCACCTCGGGGTCAAAGCCGTGGTTGCGGAAAATCTGAGCGATATCCTCGGCAGCCAGGCGCTCTTCTTCACTGCACGCCGGCGTAATGCCGGTGTTCTGCAGCAGGTGGTTAATATAGTTCTGGGTGTTCGCCATGTGCGCTCCACATCCATAATCCGACAAATAGGCCCAATGCATGCACATTAGAACCGTATATAGTCGAAAGTATACCCCGAGCGAGCGCAAACGACCGAATTCGGGCCATCTTAACGCCGCGAGCGGACAAGGATATAGCCTAATCTCCATATCGGACTAAAATCATGGCATCAAACGACCTTCTCATGCGAGGATTCTATGACGGCAAGCGACGCGACCGCGACAATTAAAAAGGGGACACCCGAGCCCGGTTTCGATAAAACGGCTCAGCGTATCCTCAACCTTTTCTTTGTGCTCAACAGTTCTCCCGAACCGCTGACGACCGAGCAAATCGTCCTGGATTCCGATTTGGGATACGGCTCGGGCAATATCGACTCAGACAAGCGCAAGTTCCGCCGCGATCGCGACAAGCTGCTCGAACGCGGCATCGTTATCAGGGAGGTTCGTGCTGCCGGAGCGCAGGAAACCGAGGAGAGCGCGTGGACGATCGACCGCGAGCACACGTTTGCCGCGGGTGGCCTCATCACCGCAGACGACGCCGACATCCTGCTCGATGCCATCGACCAGACGCTCGCGGCAGGCTCATCCGCCTTTGCCGCGCCGCTTGCCGACATTCGCTCCAAGATTGCCTACCTCACCGGCATGTCGACGACAGGAGAGGTACCGATCCGCCGCTCTCCCGCCGTCGATGCGGTGTGGAGCGCCTTTGCCGAGCGTTGCGCGCTGCACTTTTTGTACCAAAACGGACGCGGTGAACAACGCGAGCGGACCGTTTGCGTCTACGGAATGTTCGAGCGCGAGGGTACGGCATACTTCTGCGGCCTCGACAATGCCACCGGCAATATCAGAACATTCCGCTGCGACCGCATCATTCGCGCCTGGAGACCTTCGAAAGCCTACGCCATTCCTGCGGATTTCAACCTCAACGATTACCTATTCTTTGAGTTCGATTTTGCCGACCGCCCACCCGTTGCGGCTACGTTCTCGTTCGCGCGTGAAGCGCAGGCCGATATGATCAACGGTCTCACACGCGGACGAGGCGAACTCATGCGCACCGAAACGGAGTGGACCTGGACCGTTGACGTGCGCGACTTTGAAGCCGCAGCCTCGTTTTGCATGGCCCATGCCATGGATGGCATGAGGCCCGTCGCCCCCGATTCTCTCAAGCAGGCGTGGAATCACCTCATCGAAAGGACGGTGCACGAGCATGCCCGTGCGTAAACTCACCAGCGAGCAAAGACTCTCGCGCGCCATCGACATCATGGAGGCCCTCTACGCTGCCGGCGAGAACGGCATGACACGAGACGAGCTTTGCAGCCGCTTTGATATCACGGGGGCATCGCTCGACGAGATTCTCGAGATCGTCTCAACACTTGCGGACCGAGAATCGGGTGCACGTATTATCTGCGAACGCCGCGGCGAGTGCGTGGTCCTCACCGGTGATGCGGGGCGCGTGCTACCGCTGCGTCTGAGTGCCGCCGAGGGCGCTGTGCTCAACCATGAACTTGAATCATTGGGGATCGAACCCCAAGCGGCGGCTCGAATACGGCGCGCCCTTCTTCCCAAAGAGCTCGGATACAACCAGCGCGTCTTTGACACCGTCGCCCACGGATCGCACTGGCAGCAGCTGAGCTGCGCCATTCGGGACGGCGTTCGCTGCCGCATCTCGTATCGCTCGATGGATGACACGCAGGCGCGCGAGCGTTTGGTCGACCCCTTGCGCATCACAACAAACGGCGACCAAACGTATCTGATTGCCTGGGATGTCGCGGTCGACGAGCAGCGTACCTATCGTATGGATAAAATCGAGGGCCTGGTCTTGACCGACGACTCCGTCGTGCGCCACGCACCGGAGCCCGCGACCCTCCACGACTCACTCGCCCAGGCGGAGCTGAGCGCGAAGCTTCTCATGCCGCGCGCCTTGGCAGAGCGCCTAGACTGGCCCGGCATCATGTCGATTGAACCCAATGGGGCGGACAGCTCAACAGTGAACGTGCGCTACGGCTCCGAGCGCTGGCTGTTAAGCCAGGTAATCGCAGCGGGCGGGGCCATCCGCATCTTGGATGACCCCGCCCTGTCAGAGCGTCTGTGCGATATGGCAAAATCCCTCGTCTGCCCGCTTTAGCGGCGCCGCTCGTGGCGTGCACGCCACAGCTGTAGATAGTGCCCGATTTGTACCGATTCGATGCGCTGATAGGAGCTCGTGGGCAGCGACGTTAAGAATTTCTTGCCGTAGCCCTTCGTCACCAGGCGCGGGTCGGCCAGAATCAGCACACCGCAATCGGTCGATGAGCGAATGAGGCGACCGGCTGCCTGCTTGACCTCGAGCACGGCCTCGGGCAGAGAATAGCGCGCCCAAGCGCGGTCTTCGCGCAGATTACGCTCGCATGAGAGCGGGTCTGTGGGGCTCGAGAACGGCAGCTTGGGGATGATGACGCAGCGCAGCGTCTCGCCGCTGGCGTCAAACCCTTCCCAAAAGGCCTTAAGCGCAAAGAGCGACGAGGTCGGTTCGTTGATAAAGCGATCGCGTAGACGGCGAGGGGACGAGTTGCGCTGCTGGCAGTTGAGTTCCAGACCCGCACGAGCCATCTTGGGCTCGACGCGATCGTACAGCTCCTCCATGTCGCGCCTGTTGGTGAACAGCGTGAGCACCGATCCGCCCATGGCAAGATGAGCGTCGACCAGCACGCGCTCGAGCGCCGTAAGATAGCTCTCGCGATCGCGCGGATCGGGGATATCGCCCGCAACGACTACAGCCATATTCGAATCGAAGTCGTAGCTCGAATCCAAGTGCAGCGACGATGATGTCGAGGCACCGATGCGATCGAGGCCGACGGCGTGGTTAAAGTGCTCAAAGCTCTTGGAAACCGTCATGGTCGCCGATGCAAAGATAGCCGTATGGACCTCGGGCAGCCACTCGGTTGCCAAGGCCTCGCCAATATCGATGCGCTCCGCGGTCATCGACTCGCCGCCGGCGCGCAATCTGCGATTGACTTGCAGCGAGTACACGTAGTGTTCGTCGGCACCGTCGATGATGAGTTTGAGGTTCTCGGCCAGCTCGTGCAGGCGGCGCGAGATATCCCCCAAGTCCACAACGACCTCGGGCTTGTCGGCGGCAACGGCTTGTACCAGCGCGTCGACGCTCTTGTCAGCTTGTTCCAATCCGTCGATGGCAGTGTAGGCCGACTGTAAGAAATCATGCCAGTCGTCAGATTCGCGCAGCTCGGGGCCAATCCATAGGTTCGCATTGTCATAGCCCCCGCGGGCACGGCGGCCAAGCTCGCGAACGCCGTCAAACACATCGGCAATCGCCATGCTCGCACGTACAACTGTCGACGTCGCCTTGGCGGTAAGACCCAGGTAGAGCGTAGAGCCCTCCGAGGTTGCCAAATCGCGGGAAACCTGACTCAGCGCACCGGTGCTCGAACCACCCAGGCGCTCAAACAGAACGCGCGATTCATCCGCCGACACCACGCGCGCCCATTGACGGCGCGCCTCGCGCTCGATGGAGTGGGCCTCATCGATTACCCAGTGACGAATCGGAGGCAAGATTCTGCCCTCGGCCGCAACATTGCGGAACAACAGGGAATGGTTGGTGACCACCACATCGGCATGCGCCGCGCGACGACGGGCGCCGTGAACTAGGCATTTATCGGGGAAAAACGGGCAGAGGCGACGGGCGCACTCACGCGACGCCGTCGTAAAGTCGGGACGGTTGACGCTGCGCCAGCGAATGCCGAGCGAGTCGAGGTCGCCATCGGC
>CATXML010000140.1 GCA_958372035.1 uncultured Collinsella sp.
GCCCTCGAATGAAGCTCACGGTTTGTCGAATATCACCACGTAATACTATCGCATCCCCCATCCCCTCAATTGCGGTGAAAGAGGGGGTGCTCACGTCGCCAGCACCGCAAGAGCAAGCGGTGGCATCCCGAAACCCGGGACACCACCGCTATTTTGCTATCGGATGGCGCAGAGACGCCCCTCCCCACGCACCAAGGGGTTGACTAGAGCTCGCAGGCGACCTTGTAGCCATCGCCGATGGCATCGCGAATGTTGCCGCACTTGTTGGCATCGCCCAGCACGTGGGTGGCAACACCGGCTGCGGCCAGGTCGTCGGCCAACTTGGTGTTGGGACGATAGCCCATGGCAAGTACCAGCGTATCGGCATCGGCGATGGTTTGGATCTCGCCGTCCTTCTCGTAGCTGATGGTGTCCTCGGTAATCTCGGTCACCTTGGCCTCGGTCAGCACGTGAACGCCCTTGGAGAGCATGCGCGTGATGAGCACCGCGCGACCGGCGCCGCCCTCGTTGGCGGCGAGCGTCTTGGTCATCTCGATGACGGTGACGTCGCGGTTGGCCGGCGACAAGTCGTTGACCAGCGGGGCCAGGTAATCGGCCGTCTCGCAACCGACGGTGCCGCCGCCCACGATGACGATCTTCTTGCCCGGGAAAGCCTTGCCGCCCAGCAGGTCGTCAGCCGTCATAACCTGCTTAAAGCCCTGCATGAAGGCCGGAGCGATGGGCTCGGCGCCATAAGCCAGGACAACCTCGTAGCCCGCGTAGTCACGCTGGATATCCTCGGCCGTGAGCTCGGTACCAAAGACGCACGTGACGCCTGCCTCGGCCAAGCGACGGTACTGATACTTGATCACGCGGGTGAGCTCCTGCTTTGCCGGCGGAACGGCTGCGATGCGCATCTCGCCGCCCGGCTCGTCCTGCTTATCCACAAGCACCACGTTGTGGCCGCGCTTGGCGGCAATGTAGGCTGCCTCCATGCCCGCAGGACCAGCGCCCACAACGAGCACGTTCTTGGCCTCGGCGGCAGGCTCGTAGCCAGCCTCGTCACGCTCCACGTCCGGGTTGACGGTGCAGGAAATGCGCTTGCCAAACATAATGCCGTTCAGGCAGCGCAGGCAACCGATGCAGGGGCGGATGTCGTCGGCGTTGCCGGCAGCGGCCTTGTTGCAGAACTCGGCATCGCACAGATTGGCGCGGCCCATCATGCAGATATCGGCAGCACCGTCCTCGATCAGCTCCTCGGCAATCCAAGCCTCGTTAATGCGTCCGACCGTGGCGACGGGAATGTTGACGTGCTTTTTGATCTCGCGCGAGCAGGCGGCGTGCGAGGCCTGCTGGGTACCGGCGGCGGGAATCGCAGAGCCGCGCTTGATGGTAGTGCCGCCCGAGACGTGAATCATGTCGACGCCGGCCTTCTCCAGACGACGCGAGACGTAGATCATGTCGTTGAGGGTCAGGCCGCCATCGGTGTACTCATCGCCCGAGATGCGGACGTCGATGATAAAGTCCTTGCCGCAGCGCTCGCGGATCTCGGCGATGACCTCAAGCAAAAAGCGCATGCGGGCGTCGAGCGAGCCACCGTACTCATCGGTACGCTTGTTATAGAGCGGGGTCAAAAAGCCACCGAGCATGCCGTGGGCGTGTGCCGCATGGACCTCGACGCCGTCAACACCGGCCTTCTGCATGCGCACAGCAGCGTCACCAAACTGATGCGTGAGCTCGTGGATCTCATCGACCGTGATGGGGCGCGGCGCCTCGCGGGCATAGGACGGGCCCACAAAGGACGGAGCGATCAGGCGCGGCGTGCCCGGAATGTTAAAGGCCATGTAGGCGGGATGGAAGAGCTGCGGCATGATCTTGCAGCCATACTCGTGGACGGCTGCGGCGAGCTTTTCCCAGCCGGGGATAAACGTGTCGTCGTAGCAGCACATGTCACCCGGCAGATAGGTATAGGTGGGCTCGACCGTCACGACCTCGGTAATGATGAGGCCCACGCCGCCCTTGGCACGGACACGGTAATGATCGACCAAGTCGTCGGTCACATAGCCGTGATCGGCCAGGTTGGTAGATACCGGCGGCATAAAGACGCGGTTCTTGACCTCGGTCGTACCGACCTTGATCGGGCTAAAGAGCATCGGATAGGCGGGAGACTCCATACAGGGTTCCTTTCGTTTGAGCCGCTCGGCGGCAGTTGCTAACGTGCCTATCGTATCAGCAACTGCCGCATCTGCAATCATGCATGCCCAAACGCCGGTCGGCTAATGAATACCGCGGCCCAAGTCTTCGGCGATTTTGTCCACGCCCTTAAGTGCGGCGCACGTCTTTTTGTTGGAGCAATGCCCCGTGCAAACGCCACCCTGAGCGCAGTCGGCGCAGGTGCCCTTGCGGTAGATGCGCACGCACACGGCGACAAACGCAATACCGATAACAGCCAGTACAACAATATCGATAGGTGCCATAGCAAGCCTCCTCTAGTTAGCCACCACTTACTTTACCCCATTCTCCACCTACCAAAAAGGGACAGGTTTATTTTGGTCGGTTTTATCTGCGGAAACGCCACATCTCCCCCACCAAAAAGCCCGAGTGTCGCTGGGACACCCGGGCTCGTGGAAAGGGGCTAATCCTTATTCGGACTTAAGCGGAAACTGCGGCGGAAGCAGTGTTGGTCTCGTCCTCGTCGGTCCATGCATGCTTGGGCATGGGACGGAAGATCTGGAAGAGCATCGCAACCAGCAGAACGATGGCTACAACCGTCCAAATACCAAACTGGCCAAGGACAAGCAGGTTGTAGAACTGGTTGATGAACAGGCCGATCACCCAGGCAAAGGCGCACTCGTAGCCGATGGCAATCGCGGTCCACTTGCCGGAGTCCATCTGGTTGCGGATAGTGCCCATGGCGGCAAAGCACGGGGCGCACAGCAGGTTAAAGGCGCCAAAGGCAACGCAAGCGCCCATAGTCGGGAACATGCCGGCGAACGCGGTCCACAGGCTCGGGTCGGTCTCGGCGGCGTCGGCAACGGACAGCAGCGAGCCGGCGGTAGCGACGACGTTCTCCTTGGCGACGAGGCCCGAGACGGTGAGCGCGGTGGCCTGCCAGGTGCTAAAGCCAAGCGGGGCGAAGATCCAAGCGACCAGATTACCGAGCATGGCAAGCACGGAGTAGTCCATGAACTCCTCGGGGATGCCCTCCATAGCAGGCAGGAAGCCAAAGGAGCCGTTGTAGCTGCCAAAGTTGGACAGGAACCACACCACGACGGTGGACGCGAAGATGACCGTGCCGGCTTTCTTGATAAAGGCCCAGCAGCGCTCCCACACGTGCAGCGCCCAAGAGCGGATCGCCGGGAAGTGGTAGGCAGGAAGCTCCATAACGAACGGCGTCGGACGGCCGGCGAAGAGCTTGGTCTTCTTGAGCATGAGGCCCGAGGCGATGACGGCAAAGACGCCCAGGAAGTAGAAGAGCGGGCTAATCCACGCGGCGGTGGTAGAAGAATCGCCGATGATGGAACCCATGAGCAGGGCGATGATCGGCAGCTTAGCGCCACAGGGAATAAACGTGGTGGTCATGACCGTCATGCGGCGGTCCTTCTCGTTCTCGATGGTCTTGGTGGCCATGACGCCGGGGACGCCGCAGCCCGAGGACACGAGCATGGGGATAAAGGACTTACCGGACAGGCCAAACCGGCGGAACACGCGGTCCATGATGAAGGCGACACGGGCCATGTAGCCGCAGTCCTCCAGGAAGGACAGCATCACAAAGAGCAGGAACATCTGCGGAACGAAGCCGAAGATGGCGCCTAAGCCGCCGACGATACCGTCGCAGACCAGCGAATCAACCAGGCCACCGTCCTCGGTACCGCCCGCCACGAGGGCGTCGTGCACCACGGTGGTAATACCCGGGACATAGGGGCCGTACTGCGCCGGGTCGACCGAGTCGGCGTTGTCGCCCGCAGCCTCGACGGCCGCGTCGTAAGCGTCGCGGCCCTGACCGAGCACGTACCAACCGTCGGTACCGAAGAGCTGGTCGTTGGTGAAGTCGGTCACCGTGCCGCCCAGGGTGGAAACGGCGATGTAGTACACGCAGAACATGATGACCACAAAGATCGGCAGGCCCAGGATACGGTTGGTAACCACACGGTCGATCTTCTCGGAAGTGCTCATCTTGGCAGGAGCCTTGGTGAGGCACTCATCGATGATGTGCGCGATGACGCCATAGCGCTCACCGGTGATGATGGACTCGGCATCGTCGTCGCAGTCCTGCTCGCACTGGGCGACCAGCTCCTCCACGCGAGCAGCCTTCTCCTTAGTGAGGTTGATGAGCTTGCAGGCGTCCGCATCGCGCTCGAACAGCTTGACAGCGTACCAGCGGCGCTTGTTGGCGGGAACGCTCGCCGGCAGATTGTTCTCGATGTG
>CATXML010000141.1 GCA_958372035.1 uncultured Collinsella sp.
CTCGATGTGCTCGGGGCTTGCGTAGCCTTTCGATTCGGCCAAATGGTACTCGGGATACTCGGCATCGTACTCGACCATCATCTCATCACGCGTGACCTTGGCCATGATGGACGCCGCGGCGATACAGGCGATCTTGGCATCGCCCTTCACCACGTCGCGCTCGTTGGGAACGGCGCCCAAGGGGTTACCGTCCATAAGCACGCAATCGGGCTCGAGCCCCGTATCGGCCACGGCGCCCGCGACAGCGGCTCGAATGGCGCGGGCCATGCCCATCTCATCGATATCCTTAGGCGCGATATGGCAAAAACCAATTGCCGTCGCCACCTCGGCAATCTTCACCGAGAGCAACTCGCGGCGCGCGGGCGTGAGCTTTTTGGAATCGTTGATACCCCAGACGCGCGGCTCCATAGGAAGACAGACGGCGCATACCGTCAAAGGGCCGGCCACCGATCCGCGACCTACCTCGTCGACACCAACGACCACCCCATCGCCGCCAAGCTCATGCATAAGCTCGTACATGTCATTGACGCGCTCGCGCTCGGCAAGCTCTTTGTCATGGCGTTTGAGGGCGCGTTCACAAGCCTTGATCACCTGCTGGCGTGGGTCCTCGCGATAATGCTCCACGAGGGCGGGAATCTCCTCAAACGTAGCGCTCGCCAACTCACCGGCAACCTGCGATGCCGAAACCGAGCTCGTCATGTTGGCCATACCAGGCCCTCCTTGCATGCAAATCAGATAAAAAGAAGGGCCACCCGAAGGTGACCCTTGTGTCCAAACGAGTGGACAGACGCTGCGATCTTCTTAGCGCTTCTCGGGGATGCGAGCAGCCTTGCCCACCTTGTCGCGGAGGTAGTACAGCTTGGCGCGACGGACGCGACCATGACGGACGACCTCGAGCTTGGCGATCTTGGGGCTGTGAAGCGGGAAGGTACGCTCAACACCGACACCGAAGGACATCTTGCGGACGGTGAAGGTTTCGCGGGCACCGGCGCCGGCCATGCGGATGACGTCGCCCTGGAAGACCTGAATGCGCTCGCGGTCGCCTTCCTTAATGCGGTAGTGAACCTTGACGTTGTCGGCGACGCGAACCTGAGGAATGTCCTCGCGGATCTGCTGACGCTCGATTGCGCGGATGTAATCCATGTGCAATTCCTTACTCTTCTAGAGGTGCCGTACCACCCTGGCCGGCACGTAGTTGAACAAACGTATTCGAGTATACACGCGCGGGTTTCTGCTGCAAGAACAATTTTTTACGCAGACAAAAAGACAAAACCCGCACATGATAACCGCCCGTCTCACGAATGAGACGGGCGGCATGAAGGGGGCTACGCTAGGCGTCTAAACCCAAAACGTTAGGCGGAACGCTTGGCCTCGAGCTTGGCCTGAGCGGCAGCCAGGCGCGCGAGGGGCACGCGATAGGGCGAGCAGGACACGTAGTCCACGTCGGCCACGTTAAACAGGCCCTTGATGGACTTGGGGTCGCCGCCGTGCTCGCCGCACACGCCAAAGTGCATGTCGGGATTGGTGGCGCGGCCCTTCTCGACGGCCAAGCGCACGAGCTCCAGCACCGCCGCGTCGATGGTCTCGAAGGGGTTGTCTTTCAGGATCTTTTTATGCATGTACAGCGGGATGAACTTGGCCTCGGCGTCATCGCGCGAGAAGCCAAAGGTCGTCTGGGTGAGGTCGTTGGTGCCAAAGCAGAAGAAGTCGGCATGATGGGCGATCTCGTCAGCGACCATGCAGGCACGCGGCAGCTCGAGCATCGTGCCCACGGGAATATTGAGCTCGACGCCTTCCTCGGCGGAAACCTCGGCGATCACGCGCTCGATAACCTCGCGGGTCTGGACATGCTCGGCCGTGATGGAAACGAGCGGAACCATGATCTCGGGGCGCGGGTCGACACCCTCCTTGACAAGGCGGGCAGCGGCCGTGGCGACGGCGCGAACCTGCATGAGCGGCAGATCGCCAAAGACGACGGACAGGCGCACGCCGCGCAAGCCCAGCATGGGGTTGGACTCGACCATGCCGTCAATGCGACGCAGGCGGGCGCGCAGGGCAGTGAGCTCCTCCTCGGGAGCGCCGGCGGCCTCCTTCTTGGTGATGGCGACCTCGAGCTCGCGAGGATTATCCAGGAACTCATGAAGCGGCGGATCGAGCAGGCGGACGACCACATCGCGACCGGACATGGTCTTGAACATCGCCAGGAAGTCCTCGGTCTGAACCTTGAGCAGGTCGGCCAGGGCCTGCTGCTTCACGGCCTCATCGTCAGACAGGATAAAGCTCTGGATGATGTTCTTGCGATCGCCCAGGAACATGTGCTCGGTGCGGCACAGACCGATGGCCTCGGCGCCAAACTCGAGCGCGAGCTCGGCATCCTCGGGGTTGTCGGCATTAACGCGCACGTGGTTGGCGTGGCCACCGGTCTCGTCCAAACGGATCTCATCGGCCCAAGACAGGATGGTGTCCAGGTCGCCGGTGAGCTCTGCAGAGACCAGGTCGACCGCGCCGTCGACGACGATACCCTGGGTGCCGTCGATGGAGATGACATCGCCCTCGCGCAGCACGCGGTCGCTGCCCTCGATGCGCACGACCTTCTCTGCCGCGTCAATGTGGAAGCGCTCAACGCCGCAAACGCAGGGCGTACCCATGCCGCGGGCGATAACGGCGGCATGGCTCGTCTTGCCGCCGTGGCTGGTCAGGATGCCCTCGGCGGCGACCATGCCCTTCAGGTCGTCGGGGTTGGTCTCCCAGCGGACCAGAATGACCTTGTGGCCCTCGTTGGCGCGCGCGACGGCGTCATCACTCGAGAACACGACCTCGCCCACTGCGGCACCAGGGCTGGCGTTAAGGCCGCTGGCCAGGGCCTCGTACTTCTTGGAGGCGTCGAACTGCGGGTGCAGGAGCTGGTCGAGCTGCGCGGGATCGATGCGGCTCACAGCCTCCTCGCGGGTGACGAGGCCCTCCTCGACCATCTCGATGGCGATGCGCAGGGCGGCAGTGGCGGTGCGCTTGCCCACGCGGGTCTGGAGCATCCAGAGCTTGCCCTGCTCGATGGTAAACTCGATATCGCACATATCGCGGTAATGATCCTCGAGCGTCAGGAACACGCGCTCGAGCTCCTCGCCTGCGGACTCGAGGCCCGAGGTGGTCTTGAGGTCGGCGATGGGCTCGGTGTTTCGGATGCCGGCGACGACGTCCTCGCCCTGGGCATTCACCAAAAAGTCGCCATAGAACTCCTTGGTGCCGTCGGCCGGGTTGCGCGTAAAGGCGACGCCGGTCGCCGAGGTCTCGCCCTTGTTGCCAAAGGCCATGGCCTGGACGTTGACGGCGGTGCCGAGCTCGTCGGAAATGCCGTGCTGCTTGCGGTAGATGCAGGCGCGCTCGTTCATCCAGCTGCCAAAGACGGCCTGGATGGCAAGGCGCAGCTGGAGCTCCGGATCGTGCGGGAAAACGGGCTTACCGTCGGCGACCTCGAGCTCGGGATACAGGGTCGCCTCGACGTTCTCGGAGAAGATGCCCTTAAAGGTCTCGACGAGCTCCTGCAGGTCCTCGGCCGAAAGCTCGGAATCGACACGAACGCCGGCGACCAGGCGGGCCTGGGTCAGGGCGTTCTCGAATAGGTCGGCGTCGACGCCCATGACGACGTTGGAGAACATCTGGATAAAGCGACGGTAGCTGTCCCAGGCAAAGCGCGGGTTCTGCGTCTGCGCGATAAGACCCTGGACGGAATCGTCGTTGAGGCCCAGGTTGAGGACCGTGTCCATCATGCCGGGCATGGAGAACGGAGCGCCCGAGCGAACCGACACGAGCAGCGGATCGGAGGCATCGCCGAGTTTCTTGCCGCAACGGGCCTCGAGGTCCGCCTCGGCGGCAACGATCTCATCGAGTGCGCCTTCGGGCCAGACGCTGCCGGCACCGGAGTACTCGACACAGGTCTGGCAGGTAATGGTAAAGCCACCGGGAACCGGCAGACCGATGCGGCTCATCTCGGCAAGGTTTGCGCCTTTGCCGCCAAGCACGAAGTTCATGGATTTGTCGCCCTCAGTGACACAGGTGCCCTGGGCGTCGGTTCCAAAACGGTAAACCCTCTTGCAATCGCTCACGATACTTCCCCTTCCATGCGCTTACGCGCACGACCGTGGTAACGAATCGACCCGCCGGATGCGGGCCGTGAGGGAACTATACGGCGGGTTTTGGACAGGCTTGAGCAGAGCGTGCGCGGTTTGGTAAACGTGCTAAAACCGGCGGTAAACGGTAGGTAAAGGTGGCTACCTTATGAAGATACCACTACAAGGAAAGTGCAGGTCGGATGCGATGTTTTTGCTAAATCGCTTTACCATTTATCAGCATTATTTCCAAGTATTATCTTTGGTTAGCTAAAAGAGCCCCGTCCCAAATTAGCTACC
>CATXML010000142.1 GCA_958372035.1 uncultured Collinsella sp.
CCGACCTCCGCTGGTAGGCGTTGGCAGACGATCTCCGATTTCTCCGAGATCACCTGCACCAAGCCCGAGAAGTCTCTTCTCGAGCCCCTGCCCAAGAAGGCCGGTCGTAACAACAACGGCCGCATCACCACCCGCCACCAGGGCGGCGGCGTGAAGCGTCGTTACCGCGTGATCGACTTCAAGCGCAACAAGGACGGCGTGCCCGCCAAGGTTGCCACGATCGAGTACGATCCGAACCGTTCCGCTCGCATCGCTCTGCTGCACTACGCTGACGGTGAGAAGCGCTACATCCTGGCCCCCAAGGGCCTCGAGGTCGGTCAGACCATCATGTCCGGTTCTGACGCCGACATCAAGCCGGGCAACGCTCTGCCCCTCGCCGACATCCCCGTCGGTACGCTCATCCACGCCGTCGAGTTCCAGCCGGGCAAGGGCGCTGCTATCGCCCGTTCCGCCGGTAACTCCTGCCAGCTGATGGGTAAGGAGGGCAAGTACGCCATCGTCCGTATGCCTTCCTCCGAGATGCGCCGCATCCTCGTTACCTGCCGCGCCACCGTCGGTGAGGTCGGCAACGCCGATCACGCCAACATCGTCATCGGCAAGGCCGGCCGTAAGCGTCACATGAACGTGCGCCCGACCGTCCGCGGTACCGTCATGAACCCTGTCGACCACCCGCACGGCGGTGGCGAGGGCAAGAACCACACCTCTGGTCGTCCCTCCGTTACCCCCTGGGGTAAGCCGACGAAGGGCCTTCGTACGCGCAAGAAGAAGAAGGTCTCGAACCAGCACATCATTCGTCGCCGTAAGAAGTAATTTCGGATACCGAGTTTTAGGAGAAAGCACTTATGAGCAGAAGTCTCAAAAAGGGCCCGTTCGTGGAGACTCGCCTTCTCTCGCGTATCACCGCGATGAACGAGGCTGGCAAGAAGGACGTCGTGAAGACCTGGTCCCGCGCGTCCACCATCTTCCCCGAGATGGTTGGTCACACCATCGCCGTCCACGACGGCCGCAAGCATGTGCCCGTGTATGTTACCGAGTCCATGGTTGGTCACAAGCTCGGCGAGTTCGCGCCGACTCGTACGTTCCGTGGCCACAAGGCCAAATAGGGGGTTAACCGTAAATGGCAACTAAGTCTATTGAAACTGAGGCCACCGAGGTTCGCGCCGTCGCTAAGTACGTGCGTGTTTCCCCCAGCAAGGCCCGCCTGGTGGTCGATCTGATCCGCCGCAAGCCTGTCGCTCAGGCCTTCGACATCCTCCACTTCTGCGACCGCGCCGTCGCCGTGGATGTCGAGAAGGTTCTCCGTTCCGCCGTTGCGAACGCCGAGAACAACAACGGTCTGCGTGCCGACAACCTGGTTGTCGCCGCTGCCTATGTTGACGAGGGTCCGACGCTTAAGCGCATCCGTCCCCGCGCCAAGGGTTCCGCTTCTCGCATTCTGAAGCGTACTTCCCACATCACCGTCGTCGTTGCTCCTCGAAAGGAGGCGTAAAGCTGTATGGGTCAGAAAGTCTACCCCACCGGCTTCCGTCTTGGCATCACCGAGAACTGGCGCTCCCGCTGGTTCGCAGAGAAGGATTACGCTAAGACCCTCGGTAACGATCTCGAGATCCGCAAGTACCTCGAGAAGCGTCTTTCCCGCGCAGCTGTCTCCCGCGTCGAGATCGAGCGCGCTGGCGACAAGGTGAAGGTCATCATCCTCACCGCTCGCCCCGGCGTTGTCATCGGTAAGAAGGGTGCCGAGATCGATACCCTCCGCACCGAGCTCGAGAAGGTCGCTGGCGTCTCCAAGGGCCAGCTCTCCGTCGACGTTGTCGAGATCAAGCGCCCCGAGCTCGACGCCAACCTCGTTGCTCAGTCTATCGCCGAGCAGCTCGAGGGCCGCGTTGCCTTCCGTCGCGCTATGCGCAAGGCTGTCCAGTCTGCCCGCAAGGCCGGCGCTAAGGGCATCCGTATCCAGTGCTCTGGTCGTCTCGGCGGTGCCGAGATGGGCCGTCGTGAGTGGTACCGCGAGGGTCGCGTGCCTCTGCACACCCTCCGTGCCAAGATCGACTACGGCACGGCTGTCGCCAGCACCACCATGGGCGCTTGCGGCGTGAAGGTCTGGATCTACCTGGGCGAGAAGCTCCCGGGCCAGCCTGTTCCCAACCCTGCACTCGAGGGCTCTTCCCGTCCTCGTCGTCGTAACTCCGAGAGGAGGGGTCAGTAGTGCTTGCCCCTAAGCGTATTCTTCACCGCAAGGTGCAGCGTGGCTCCATGAAGGGCCAGGCCAAGGGTAATACCGAGCTGCATTTCGGCGAGTTTGGTATCCAGGCTCTCGAGGCCCATTGGATCACCAACCGTCAGATCGAGGCCGCTCGTATTGCCATGACCCGCTACATGAAGCGTGGCGGTCGTGTCTACATCACGATCTTCCCCGATAAGCCCATCACCAAGAAGCCCGCCGAGACTCGCATGGGTTCTGGTAAGGGTAACCCCGAGGAGTGGGTGGCCGTCGTCAAGCCCGGCCGCATCATGTTCGAGGTCAAGGGCGTGCCCGAGGAGGTCGCTCGCGAGGCTCTGCGTCTTGCACAGCACAAGCTTCCCATCAAGACCAAGATTGTTGCTGCCAAGAACGCTGAGCAGCGCATCGAGAAGGAGATGGCTGAGGAGGCCGCTCTCGAGGCCAAGTGGGCTGCTGAGGACGCCGCCGCCGCCAAGGAGGAGAACTAATGAAGCCCGCAGAGATTCGTGAGCTCTCGGACGCTCAGCTCGTTGAGAAGCTGAAGGAAATGCGCGCCGAGCTCTTTAACCTTCGTTTCCAGATGGCCACCAGCCAGCTGGACAACACCGCTCGCGTCAACACCGTGAAGAAGGACATCGCTCGCGTCCTCACGGAGCAGCGCGCCCGCGAGATCGCAGCGGAGAAGTCCGCTGTCGCCGAGTAGGACCTAAGGAGAGAACATGACTGATTCGCGTAACTCGCGTAAGGTCCGTACGGGTGTCGTTACCTCCGTCTCCGGTGCCAAGACCATTGTTGTCACCATCACCGAGCGCAAGCGTCACCCCAAGTACGGCAAGATGATGACCAGCTCCAAGAAGCTGCACGCTCACGACGAGGAGTGCACGGCTGGCGTGGGCGACACCGTCCGCGTTATGGAGACCCGTCCTATGTCCAAGATGAAGCGTTGGCGCCTCATCGAGGTCGTCGAGCGCGCTAAATAAGCAGTCGCTCTTACGACTTGTACGTTTCCGAAGATGTGCGTATGCCTGGCTTGCATACCACGGGCCGTATAAAGGCTGCGCACCTCTCTTCGGTTCTTAGTTCGGAGGAACATCTACCATGATTCAGATGCAAACCATGCTGAACGTCGCCGACAACTCCGGCGCTCGCAAGATTCGCTGCATCAAGGTGCTTGGCGGTTCCAAGCGTCGTTATGCAGGCATCGGCGATGTGTTCATCGGTGCTGTCCAGGAGGCTACCCCTGGCGCCAACGTCAAGAAGAAGGACGTTGTCCGTTGCGTCGTCGTTCGCACCGTTAAGGAGATCCGCCGCAAGGATGGCTCCTACATTCGCTTTGATGAGAACGCCTGCGTTGTCATCAACAACGATGGTTCGCCCGTCGGCACCCGTATCTTCGGGCCCGTCGCTCGCGAGCTTCGTGACAAGAAGTACATGAAGATCGTCTCGCTCGCTCCCGAGACCCTGTAGTTAGGGGAGATATATGTATATCAAGAAGGGCGATAAGGTCCAGGTTCTCTCTGGTAAGGATCGCGGCAAGCAGGGCGTTGTCCTGCGTGCTCTCCCCGCCGAGAACAAGGTCGTTGTCGAGGGCGTTTCGGTCGTCAAGAAGGCCGTCAAGCCCAACGCTGCCAACCAGCAGGGCGGCATCGTTTCGCAGGAGGCTCCCATCGACGCCTCCAACGTCAATCTCGTTTGCCCCGAGTGCGGTAAGGTTACCCGCGTCGGTCACGAGAAGGACGGCAAGAACAAGCTGCGCGTCTGCAAGAAGTGCGGCCACAAGTTCTAAGCTGCCCGCAACATCAAGTTGCTAGCAAAGGCCCGGATGCCATGGCACCCGGGCCTTTTTCTATCCCTACTCATTGCACTCATTGGGGACAGACTTAAATGAGTGTTCTTGAAATGCCGGCGCCTGGGGACGTTCTTTTTCTGTCTGCAGTTTGGGACGGTCCTTAGAGCTGCAGCGCGCCATGAGTGACGAGGCTAAGCGGATCATCCTGTCTTTTGAGTTCTAAGCATAAGCCCCTGTCTCTGAGCAATGACCAGTGCGCATTTGTGCGTATTTGGGTGCGTCGGATTGCGTGAATATGCGTATAGAAGCGCCGTTTACGGGGCAAATATGACCGTTTAGCGGTGAGGTACGCAGAAACACGCACAGACGCGCGCGTCTGTGCGAATATAGAGCT
>CATXML010000143.1 GCA_958372035.1 uncultured Collinsella sp.
GTGCCTTGAGGATATCGATCTGGTCCTGGCGCGACGGATAGCCAACAGACAGGCGAACCATAAAGCGATCGAGCTGGCTATCGGGCAGCGGTTGCGTGCCCGCCGAGCCCACCGGGTTCTCGGTTGCGATACACACAAAGGGACGCGGGACCTGATGCGTCTGCCCGTCGATAGTCACCGCGCGCTCTTCCATAACCTCGAGCAGGGCCGACTGCGTCTTAGCGCTGGTACGGTTAATCTCGTCGCCCAGCAGCATGTTGCAGTTGACGGCGCCCCACACAAAGCGAAACGTACCGGAGTCGCGGTCGAACATCGTAAAGCCCGTAATGTCCGAGGGCAGCGTATCGGGCGTAAATTGCACACGCTTAAAGTCCAGACCCAGCGCGCGCGAAAGCGCCAGGGCCAGCGTCGTCTTGCCGGTACCGGGCACATCCTCTAACAGGATATGACCGCCAGCGTAGATAGCCATGAGCGCCTTCTCAATCACATCGTGCTTGCCCAGCAGGGCGCGGCTCACTTCGTTGATGATGCTGCTTGACTGTTCGACGATCACGGTTACTCATTTCCTCGGTAAGCTGCCTCTGCCATCGCGGCCGCCAGCTGTGCTTTCAAAACGTTCAGATCAATGGGCTTGCCCACATGTCCGTTCATGCCCACGCTGCGCGAGCGCTCAACGTCCTCGGTGTAGTCATTGGCGGAAAGCGCAATGATGGGAATGACGGCGGCATCCTCATGATTAAGTCCTCGTATCTGCTCGGCCGCTTCCCAGCCGTTGAGCACGGGCATCTGAATATCCATGAGGATCGCATCGTACGTGCCCGTGGGCATGCTCTGAAATCGCTCAACGACCGCCTGGCCGTTTTCGGCACGATCGACCGCCGCGCCTCGTCTTGCCAGCAACTCAATCACGATCATGGCATTGATTTCGTTATCCTCGGCCAACAGGAATCGCTTGCCCTCAAACTGATAGGTAAACGACGAACCAAGGGAATCGGGAGCCGTCTCGAGCGTCTGCCCTTTGAGTTTAAGGTCCTCAACCTGCTCGGACGTGGCCAGGCGCAGCGGGATGTAGGCCGAAAACGTTGAGCCACGACCGGGCTCGGTATCGACGACGATCTCGCCGCCCATCAGGTCGACGAGCGCGCTCGTGATGGCCATACCCAAGCCCGTTCCGCCGTAGCGGCGCGCAATGGTGCGGTCCTCCTGCTCAAACGGCTTAAAGATTTTGCTGACGTAGCGAGGATCCATACCCTTGCCCGTGTCGCGCACGCGCAGCATATAGCTCACGCCGCCGTCTGCCTGGTACATCTCGCGCAGGGTTACGGTAACGCTGCCGCCCTGCTCGGTAAACTTGACCGCGTTGGATATAAAGTTGATGACGATCTGCGACAGGCGCATGCGATCGCCCACGACAAAAACGTTTTCGCAGTCCTCGAGATTGACCGAGTACGTAAGCCCTTTGTCGGCTGCCTGCGAGCTAAACATGCGCTCAATCTCATCGGCAAACAGACGCATGTCAAACGGCGCATCGTCAAGGCGCACGCGCCCGCTGTTGAGGCGGCTCATATCGAGCATATCGTTGATAAGCGAAAGCAAGTAGGCCGAAAGCTGCGAGGCGCGAGACAAGTCGTCCATCAGGCGAGGCTCATCTGCATGATGCTCGCGGGCAAGCGAAATCATGCCCTCGATGCCATTGAGCGGCGTGCGGATCTCGTGGCTCATCTGGTTCATATAGTCCGTGCGCGCGTTGGCGGTCTCGACGGCGCGATCGCGCTCGGACTCCGCTTTGGCGATACGCTCGTTTTCGGTCGTCACATCGACTGCAGAAACCAGGTACTGCGTGCCGTCTTGAATGAGCGCAATCGTAAACCTAATGCTGAGCTGCGTTTTTTCTCCATGGGGCGCATGGTAGGAGCACAGAAGGTTCAGCGGAGTCGCGTGGTCCCAGTCCCTCACCTGTCGCTGTATGCGAACACGGTCGCTATCGGGAATAAAACGGTACAGCGTCTCGATGTCGTCGCCAATACGCTCGGGCGATACGCCAAAGACGCGTTCAAAATTTGGGGTGATATAGAGCGGAAGACAGTCGCTGGCACGCAAGACCAGCGCAACGTTGGGCCCTTGCTGCGCAAGCGCCTCTTCAAACAGTCGACGCGCTCGGTCCGCGTCGCGCTTCTCGTGTGAACCGAACAGCCCCAATATGCCCCCTTTTCATATTTCGGGGTTTAGTCTACCAGCTCAAAGGCACTTTACAGAGATAATACCCAGCTAAAGTTAGCAATTAATGATGCAAAACGCGCCCGAGGCAACCTTGCCATCGGGCGCGTTTTGTTATTCAGGCCAGATAAACTGGGTGCGGCCGGCCTCGCCGCCATCGATCAGCAGGCTCTGCCCGGTCATAAACCGGTTGGCCACGCCCACAAAGTAGATCCACTCGGCGATCTCTTGGGCGGTGGCCCAGCGTTTAAGCGGCGTGAGCTCCATAATCTGGTTCCACAGGTGTTCGTCTTCCATCACGCAACGGTTGAGCGACGTGATAACGCCGCCCGGGTCCACACTGTTGGCGATGGCCTGCGGCGCCAAGCGGTTTGCAAGGTTCTTGGTGTAGGCGATAACGCCGCCCTTGCTGGCGGCATAGGCGGGAAACTCCGATCCCGTATGCCCGCTCGCCGACCCCACATTGACCACGGATGTAATGGCCGGCGCCGGCTTGGCGGCAAGCCCCTCCCCCACAAAGGCATAGCGCTCGGTCACGTTGATGGTGCCGCACAGGTTGGCGGCAATATCGTTGGCCGAATCCTGCGTACCGGCGACGTTTACGATCACCTGGGGTTCAAGCTCGCCTGGAAACGAGTCCGGCTCGCGGACATCAACGATCAGATGGCGGTAGCGCTCGTGTTCGATCGCCGCCGGCAGCAGATCAAAGCCCACGACCTCGTGGCCCTCGTCCAAAAAACGCTGCACGCACGCGGCTCCGATACCGCCCGAGGCACCCGTGATCAAAACCCGCATACTTGCTCCTTAGGCGGTTGCGTGACGCTCGAGGTACTCGGCACCCACATTCTCGCGCTCCCAGCCACGCACGACCTTGTAGCCCACGGGGCTCAGGAAGACCTCACACAGCAGCTCGGCAATAGCGCCGGTCAGCGAGCACATAAGGACCTGTACCCAGGTCCAACCAAAGAACGTGTGGCTCACCACAATGGCAAAGACCAGGTTGTCGATAAACTGGCCAACACCCGTGGACACATAGGAACGGAAGGCAAAGCTCGCAAAGTTATTCTTTTTGAGCATACGGCCGAGCGACTGGTTGAGCGTGGAGTTCACCACGGCAGAAACGAGCATTGCCAGCGAAGAGCCCAACACCACGTACCAGGTGCCGCCGATGGTGGCGTTAAGGGCGGTGTTGACCTCGATCATGCCCGTGTCATAGTAGGCGCCCCACATGCCGGGCGTGAGCGAGCACAGCCAAAAGCACAGGCTTACGGCCAGGTTGACCGCCAGCGCGAGGATAGAGATTTTGATGGATGCCTTGGTGCCAAAACGCTTGCAGATCATGTCCTGGCACAAAAACGAGACCCAGCTCACCACAAAGCCACAGTCGAGCGCCAGATACGGCAGGCTGATAAGCTCTTTGTTGGCCAGCAGGTTCATCATGATGACGCTCACGAAAAACAGCGAAACCGTTGCCGCGGGAATGCTCCGCAACAGGACCTTGTAGTCCTCCATGACCTTCTTGATCATTATGTACTCCTTTGGTTTTAGGTTTAACGAGCAGGATATCGGACCCGAACTGCTCGGCCGCCACGGTCTTGAGGCGACGGTGGGTATGATAGCCGCTCACGCGGCGGCAGGCAAGCAAACGGCGCGGCAGCCCCGCAAGGCCACCGCGCCGGTGCACTAAAACGTTACGTTGCCAAACTCCGACAGGATAAGGTCGGGGTTGTGGTCGGTTGCCCAGTCCACGTTCCACGGACTCGTGAACAGCAGCAGCTTACCGCCGCGCATGTCCTCGACACGCAGCGTGTCGCGCGTGAGCGAAAGGCCCGGGATGTCGATGGTGTCGGGGTCGTTTTGGATCCAGCGGATGTCCGTATAGGGCAGCGGCTGGCGACGGACCTCAACACGGTACTCGGCCTTGAGGCGGCGCTCGAGTACCTCAAACTGCAGCACGCCGACCACGCCCACGATGACGCTCTCCATGCCGGCACCCAGCTCGCGGAAGATCTGGATGGCACCCTCCTGGGCAAGCTCCTCCATACCCTTTACGAACTGCTTGCGCTTGAGCGTGTCGACCTGCGTAATGCGAGCGAACATCTCGGGGGCGAACGTCGGGATCTGTGGATACTGCACGTGGCGCTTGCCGGAGCACACGGTGTCGCCGATGCTAAAGATGC
>CATXML010000144.1 GCA_958372035.1 uncultured Collinsella sp.
CACGTCACCTTGCTCGCTCTGGCGGGCTTTCGCTGTCTGCGCCAAAACATCGGCGTTGTGATGGGTAGTCATTGGGGACGTTCTTAAATGACTAGTCGAAAGGGACGCTCTTGCACCAGATCTGCCGGACCACGCTGGGCTCGTCCTTTACTTTACTGAGATAAAGTGAACGTGTAGATTCGTAACCCACTCGCAACCGTTCTATGGCACGATATTGAACGAATGTATGCTATGCGCCCAAATCGTTTTGGGCAGAGTGGGAGACAGTATGGTCAAGCTGTACGAGGACGGCATCTACCTGCGCGGCGGCAGCGAGGTTGTGCCTGCGGCCGAGGCTGCCGAGCGCGGTATTACGCAGACGCCTGAGGACGCCAAGCGCGGCACCATCGCGTATTCGATCCTTCAGGCACACAACACGTCCGGCGACCCCGAGGCGCTCAAGATTCGTTTCGATGCCATGGCGAGCCACGACATCACCTTTGTCGGCATCATCCAGACGGCGCGTGCCTCGGGCATGGGGCAGTTCCCACTGCCCTACGTGCTCACCAACTGCCACAACTCGCTGTGCGCCGTGGGCGGCACTATCAACGAGGACGACCACGTCTTCGGTCTCTCGGCTGCCAAAAAGTACGGCGGCATCTTCGTTCCGCCCCATATCGCGGTCATCCATTCCTTTATGCGCGAGAACTTCGCCGGCTGCGGCAAGATGATTTTGGGCTCCGACTCGCACACCCGCTATGGTGCCCTGGGTACCATGGCCGTGGGCGAGGGCGGCGGCGAGCTGGCAAAGCAGCTGCTGCGCGACACCTACGATGTCGCCTATCCCGGCGTCGTAGCCATCTACCTCACGGGCACCCCACGTCCCGGCGTCGGCCCGCACGATGTGGCGCTCGCCATCATCCGCGCTGTCTTTGCCAAGGGCTACGTCAAGAACAAGGTCATGGAGTTTGTGGGCCCCGGCATCGCGAGCATGACGACCGACTACCGCAACGGCGTCGACGTCATGACCACCGAGACCACCTGCCTGTCGAGCATCTGGGCCACCGACGAGGACACGCACGCATTCCTGGCCATGCACGGCCGCGGCGACGACTACCGCCAGCTCAAGCCCGCCGATGTCGCCTACTACGACGGCTGCGTCGAGGTCGACCTGTCGAGCATCAAGCCCATGATCGCACTGCCGTTCCATCCTTCCAACGGCTTTGAGATCGACGAGCTCAACGAGAACCTCGAGGACATCCTTCACGAGGTGGAGCTCGAGGCCGCCAAGATCGGCGAGGGCAAGACACACTTTAGCCTGCTCGACAAGATCGTCGACGGCAAACTGCACGTGCAGCAGGGCGTTATCGCCGGCTGCTCGGGCGGCAACTACGACTCCGTGGTGCAGGCTGCCCGCGTGCTCAAGGGCGCCAATACCGGCTGCGGCGAGTTCTCGCTGTCGGTCTATCCCACGAGCCAGCCCGTGGCGCTCGAGCTTACACGCCGCGGCTACATCTACGATCTTATGGAGGCCGGCGCGATCGTGCGCACGGCGTTCTGCGGCCCGTGCTTCGGCGCCGGCGACACGCCCGCCAACAACGGCCTGTCCATCCGCCACACTACGCGCAACTTCCCCAACCGCGAGGGTTCCAAGCCGGGCAATGGCCAGCTGAGCGCCGTGGCTCTGATGGACGCCCGCTCCATTGCGGCGACGGCTGCCAACGGCGGCGTCCTGACGCCGGCGACCGACCTGCCCGAGGACACCTGGGACGAGGCCTGCGAGTACACCTTTGACGACGCGCCGTACAAAAAGCGCGTGTACTGGGGCTTTGGCAAGGCGGAGCCTGCCGACGAGCTGGTCGAAGGCCCCAACATCAAGCCGTGGCCCGCGATGGAGCCCCTCGGCGACGACATCCTGCTCAAGGTGTGTTCCAAGATCATGGACCCGGTCACCACGACCGACGAGCTCATTCCTTCGGGCGAGACGAGCTCCTTCCGCTCCAACCCGCTGGGCCTGGCCGAGTTTACGCTGAGTCGTCGCGATCCGGCTTACGTGGGTCGCTCCAAGGAGGTCGACGCGGTGGAAAAGCGCCGCGTTGCCGGCGAGGCGGCAGGCGACCTGGCGGCACTCGATGCCGAGCTTGCCGGCGTGTTTGAGGCGCTGGCCGGCGCGGGTGTCGCGGCAGACGCCAAGGCGACCGAGTACGGCTCCATGCTCTACGCCAAGAAGCCGGGCGACGGTTCTGCCCGCGAGCAGGCTGCGAGCTGCCAGCGCGTGATCGGCGGCCTGGCCAACATCGTCCACGAGTACGCCACCAAGCGCTATCGCTCCAACGTCATGAACTGGGGCATGGTTCCCTTCCAGATGGAGGCCGAGCCCAGCTTTGAGGTGGGCGACTACGTCTTTGTGCCGGGTATCCGTGCCGCGCTCGATGGCGACCTAAAGGACATCGCCGCCTACGTGGTGCGCGCCGATGGTGCGGTTGAGCAGATTGAGCTCTACATTGCCGATATGACGGCCGAGGAGCGTGCCATCGTCAAGGCCGGCTGCCTGATCAACTACAACAAGTTCAAGGCCGCTGCCGAGTAACGCACTTAATTGTCCGCCCGGGGCTTACCCTTTCCCGCTCGCTCACGCGCTTCGCGAGGGTCGCGTTCGGGAAAGGGTAAGCCCCGGGCTACATTTCTGCGTTCTCGTTGGGTCTTGAGGGACGCTAAAAAAGACTTGCTTGAAGCCGCTTCTCTTAATGGGGCGGCTTCTTTTTGTCGAAAACCACCACAAAGGGGACAGGCACCTTTGTGGTGGTGGGGGTGAGCTCAATGTCGGTGTGCACGTTGAGCGACATTCTAATGAGCGGCTCTACAGGATTTCATCTGGGTTGGCGGGTTTGGTTGTTTTGGGGATGCCGAGTTTGGAGGACGCGAAATCGTCAACATTGTCCTTAATTCCGTCTTTGGTGTAGACAGTGACCATATAGGTGCTGTGTCCGAATTCGCCCTTGTCGCGTGTTGCCCAGGCATCCCAGTAGGCGGCCCCGTTTCGCCCTTTGATTTTTCCGACACGGCGGAGTTCTGTTCGCTTTAATTTCTGGTTGCTATAGATGGTTCGACCGGCCTCCTCGGTGAGCCCGCACTGTCCAAGCATCTTGTCGAGGACTTGGTTCATGTGGCGCTCATCGGTGTTTGGTGCGTAGTCGTAGGCGAGGGTGATGGAGTCGAGTGGCTGGTCGTCGATTAGATAGTTTAGCGCCTGAGGTCCAAGGCAGAAATAGGGGGAGCATCCGTCGATCTGACCGAGCAGTGGCAACTTTGACTGCCAAATTCCGGTGGGAATACCATCTTGGTAAAACACGCCGCGACAGATAAAGGAGAGCGAGGTGGCACGCGAGCCGGCGTCGACCATTCCGCATAAATCGAAGGGCGAGGCGATGCCAAGGGAAAAGGGCGTGGCGACGATAAGGAAGAGCATCACGATGGGTATGGCGAGAATGGCGATGACGTTGCGACCGGTGGAATGAGACGGCTTCATATGCGCTCCTCGAGACAAAGATCTGTTGAGGATAGGCAGAAATGGATATGTTCAGAGAACAATTCAAGTTTAATCTCATGGCGCGAGATGGTCGACCGTTAGCGTCGAAAACCACCACAAAGGTGCCTGTCCCCTTTGTGGTGGTGAGGAGCGCGCGGCTTCTTTTGGTAATAGTGCTGGCTGGCGATATCATTAGTGCAGGTAGCGAAGGTTTGCGTTGCGAGGTGCTTTGCTGTGAGAAGTCCTGCCCGTATTGGATTGATTGTTTTGGCGCTTGCGATCACTGTGGTTGGCATGGGCGCTGTCGGCATGGCGTTTCTACCTGCTGCGGTGACGGAGCCGGTGGTCAAGCCTGTGACTCAATCTGTCGAACTTCTGACCGGCGACGACAAGCCTGAGACCATTACCGTTGATTTTGATGAGCAACCGGCTGCGCTGGGCATTAGTAATTATCCACATATTCAGCTTGGGGCTATGCGCTATACCACGGATTCTAGTCTGATCGACAGGGCGTCCGAGCTGCTCAGGGGCAAAACCTTTAAGCGCTGGTATGGATATGCGTCCTATCGGGCAAAAGCGAACGACATGGTCGGCGGATGCCACTCATCCATCGAGTTGGACACCGCGAATGGCGCCAAGTTATGTGATGTTTCGTACGATCCCGGCTACGAGGGCAATGAGGGGCCGGGTATCTACATCTTGGACGGCGATGTCGCCTATGTCATGGAGGGCAACCAGACCGAGCTCAACGATTTTATGGGTCAGTGCATTCAGGATGCCTATGAACAGACCTGCTTGCCCGACCCGCAGACTGCACGCGATAGTGGGTCTGCCCGTACATGGCTGTTCGAGGATGAGATGCCCTGGA
>CATXML010000145.1 GCA_958372035.1 uncultured Collinsella sp.
CCGATCTTGCCTTTCTTAAGGCGGGCGGTCGCTTGTCCAACGTCGCATTCCTTGGCGCCCATCTGCTCAAGATTAAGCCCTGCATTGAGGTGACGGGCGGCAAGTTCGTGGCGACCAAGAAGTTCCGCGGCTCTATGCTCAAGTGCGCCCGCGCCTTTATTGACCACATGGTTGCGAAGGGCGAGATTGACTACTCGCACATTGGCCTGGCGTATTCGGTGGGTCTTTCCGAGGAGTTGCGCGACGACATGGAAGTCTATGCGCGCGACCTGGGCTTTAAGGACATTACCTGGACTCAGGTTGGTGGCGTCATCTCGAGCCACTGCGGCCCGACCGCCTTCGGTGCGGTGCTCACGCTTAAGGCGTAAAGGCCGCAGGCGAGCGTTCTCCAGCCTGACATCTCGACGTAGCCCCCCAGCCATGGTGATGGGGGATAGATTAAAACGTGCCGTTCTAGTCCGAGACGTTTAAACGCAAACGCATGGGCTAGAATGGCTCTGGCATTTTAATTGGTTGCATCCAAGGAGAGGCAAGGTAGCGCGAATGGCAGAAATGACGCTTGAGGGTGTGGACGCTCGCCCCGAGGACTCTGCGTATGCCCTGGGTCGCGTGCATTCGATCGAGACGATGGGAACGGTCGACGGACCCGGCATCCGCTTTGTGGTGTTTGTTCAGGGCTGCCCCATGCGTTGTGCGTATTGCCACAACCCCGATACCTGGTCGGTTAACGGCGGCACCATGGTGACCGTCGAGCACCTGATGGACGAGTTCCAGAGCAACCATGAGTTTTACCGCAGCGGCGGAATTACGGTTTCGGGTGGCGAGCCGCTCCTGCAGCCCGAGTTTTTGGCCGACCTGTTCCGTGCCATGCATAACAACCCCGATGGTCGCGTGCACACCTGCCTTGATAGCTGCGGATATGCGTTTGATCCCAAGCATCCGGAGAAGTTCGATGCTGTGCTCAACGAGACCGATATGGTGCTGCTCGACATTAAACACGCCGATCCCGTCGAGCATAAAAAGTTGACCGGTTGCGATCCCGCACGCATTCTGGCGTTTGGTGATGAGCTCGCGCGTCGCAAGATCAAGGTCGTTATCCGTCACGTGGTGGTGCCGGGCATTACCGACACGGTGGAGGAGTGCGAGGCACTCGGCCGCCTGATTGCCCCGTGGCATAACGTGGTCGGCCTGGAGATGCTGCCGTATCACACGATGGGTGTTGTCAAGTACGAGCAGCTGGGCATTCCCTATAAGCTTGAGGGCGTGCCCCAGATGGATACCGCGCGCATGCCCGAGCTGCGCAACGCAGTCATGACGGGCATGAAAAAGCGCCGTGCGGAACTCAAAAACGCCATCGGCTAGCGGCACTCATTGGGGACAGACTTAAATGAGTGCCCCCGGGCACCTAGTTGATTGCTAAGGAGCCCCGTCAAGTTGCGGTGGAATAGTTCTTGTATATCGGCCTATACCGCCCAAACAGGAACTATTTCACCGCAACTGCGTTTTGGGCGGAGATGCGCAACAGAATCGTGCCATTTGGATAAATACGCTTGTGGTTTCTTTAAAGACACCTTAAACGCGACTGAATGTCTTCGGTAAGAAATGCCTGCTCGGTATTATGCTGCTCGTATATAAACGGTAGCAGTCAGGAGACCACGTGCGAAAGGGCGCATCGCGGGACGAGTATGTGCCGCAGCATGGCAGCAGATATGAGACGAAGGGCACGCCTTCGCGTGGCCTTGCAGACGCTCGCATCCGCATGACGAAGATTGCCGCCATTGGGATGCTAACGTTGGCGGTTATTATCCTCGGAATTACCGCCAAAACCTACGCGTCGGAGCGAATGGCACGCTCGGATGCGTCAACGGTACAGACGCAAAACAAAAAGGTCACTGAATCTAAAGCCACCGCAAGTCAAACCCTGTCGACAGCGAGCCTCAAGACAAGGCTTTCGATGGCGGACTTTAACGATATTCGCTCAGGCGATACCGTGCAGACCTTCTCACTGGTTGATGACCAGATCCCCGCCCTGGAGGATGAGAGCCTCGCGGCGCTTCAAGATGCCCTTGATCAGGCCCAGGAATTGGGCGATGCGGGCGCGGTGTTTTACGATCTGTCGAGCGGCAAGGGCGTGACGTATAACGCGGACGCCGAGGTGTACGGTGCGAGCAGTTATAAGGCGCTCTATGTACTCTACATCTGCGAGTCACTGGTCGAGACGGGCCAGGTCTCACTCGATGATTCTCTTGGCACCTATGGTGGCTACAACATGGGCTGGCAGACGGTGCGCGACCTGATCGAGGCCGCGGTCGTTAATTCGGACAACGATTCGTTTATTGCGTTACGCGCGGCGTTTGACCGTGTCGGTTACGAGGATTGGATTGTCGGTCTTGGCATCGATTACGATGCCGCACTCGATCCGATGAGTGATTTTCCCACCTATTGCCCGCGCACCTCGGCCAAGTTGTGGCGCGAGATGAGCGAGTATTTGAGCCGTGATACCGAGACGTCGCAATGGCTATCGGGTCTTCTGGCCTCTACGACCCGATCGTTTATTCGTGACGGCATAGCGGACGACCAAGCCTTGGTGCGCAACAAGGCCGGCTGGATCAGCGAGGCAGGTTGCAATGCGACGTGCGATGCGGGTCTCATCGATGTCAGCGGCGACACCTACATTATGAGCATCATGACATCGATGCCATGGAGTGACCGTTCGAGCGAGGTCGTGGCCGCCATCGCCAAGGCGCTCTATGATACCCGCGCTGCACTGGCTTAGCGTGTTCGTTTGGCGAGGTCAAACAAAATGCTGGTACCATACCGTGGTTGAGAATTTCGTATAGGTTTGGGGAATGGTATGGCTACCATCGCGATTATCGGTGCGCTCGAAAAAGAGATCATGCAGATTAAGGAAGAGCTGAGCGACGTTTGCGAGGCGCGGGAGGCAGGCTTGACCGTTGTGAGCGGTGAGCTCGACGGTCTGACAGTTGTCGCCACAACGGCGGGCATGGGCACGGTGAACGCCGCCGCTGCAACACAGCACCTCATTAGCAAGTATGCTCCGCAGGCTGTTGTGTTTTCGGGCATTGCGGGCGGTTTGAACCCCAAGCTCCATATCGACGACGTGGTCATTGGTAAACGCCTGCGCTATCTGGATACCGATACCGCGCTTATCGCCGAGTCCGCACCGGGGCTTGAGGAGTTTGGTTCGACGCCCGCGCTGGTCGATATTGCCGTCGACGTGCTTGCTGAGCGTGGGTTCGTTGACGCTTCGACAAATGCAGCCGCTTCGAACGAGGGTGCAAAGCAGTTTCTGGTCGGCACAATTGCCACGGGCAACCGTTTTGTGACGGGTGCCGCCATGCGCAGTGACGCTATCGAGGCGACGCATGCCGATTGTGTCGGCATGGAGGGCGCGGCAATTGCCCATGTCGCAACCAAAAATGGTGTCGATTGCCTGGTGTTGCGCGCTATCAGCGATAATTGTGACGAGGCGTACGATGCGATTTGCGACCGCGAGTTCGACCTGTTCGAGTATGCCCGTACCGCGAGTGGCATTACGCTCGATATCGTTCGCCGTATCGCTGCTATCTACTAGCGCGCTCTTTTGTAAGAACCTACGACCAAGGAGTGTCCATGGCCGATTCCATTAACTACCAGCTTGCCAAGTTCGTCGCCAGCTACGGCAAGGTTTCGCAGATCCCCGAGTCCACCTGTCCCGAGGTGAGCTTTGTGGGCCGCTCCAACGTGGGCAAGTCCTCCATCATGAACAAGCTTTTTGGCCGCAAGAACCTGGTCAAGGTTTCGAGTACGCCGGGCAAAACGAGCAACATCAACTTCTTTGAGGCCGATGACGTGCATTTTGTCGACCTGCCGGGTTACGGTTTCGCCCGTCGCTCCAAAGCTGAGCGCGATCGCTGGGCCGAGCTTATCGGCGACTTCTTTGACTCCGAGCGCAGCTTTAACCTAGTTGTATCGCTGGTTGACATTCGTCACGACCCCAGCAAGCTCGATCATGACATGATCGACTACCTGCAGGGCAACGAGTTCAACTTTATCGTCTGCCTCACCAAAGCCGACAAGCTCAGCCGCACCCAGCAGGCCCGCCAGGCAGCAGCCATCAAAAAGCAGCTCAACGTCCCGGCCGAAAACGTAATCATCACAAGCTCCCAAACCGGTGTGGGCATCGACGAGCTCAAGCGCCGCATTGCCGAGGCGTGCCTCTAATAAGTGCTTCAGTCTAGCAAGAGCCCCTACCAATAAAAAGCCAAACTATCAGCCCGGCGCCCCTTCAAAGCGTGGGTCCCTGTAGACATCCTCAGCAAGGTAGGCGCAGGGACGGTCGGGATGTT
>CATXML010000146.1 GCA_958372035.1 uncultured Collinsella sp.
AAGTGCGCCCGCTCGCAGCGCGCGCTTCTGGATCGTGCCATGGGGGCTCTCAATCCGGGCGGCACGCTCGTCTATTCGACGTGTTCGATCTTGCCGCAGGAAAACGAGGATGCCCTGCAAGAGGCCCTCGACAAGCACATGGACTGCGAGCTCATCCCCCTCGACGGCACGCCGAGCGAAAGCGAAGCGCGTCGCGCACAGGATACCGGCGACAAGCCGCGTATCGAATGCAACGCCCTTACCGAAGCCATTGCCGAAGGCCACGTCTCGGCCATTGCCAACGGCATGCCCGGCACGCTGACCATTCCGCCCAGCCGCGACTTTGAGGGCTTCTACATCGCCCTGGTCCGAAAACGCAGCTAGCGCACGGATTCAAAACTCAACAAGCTATCGCCGTGCGCGCCTGTCCTGCTGGTCACGGTGCTGCTTAAGTGCCTCGCGTTCCTTGCGCTCGGCCTTTTTACCCTTAATGGCCGTGACCACAAAGTAGATGACCGCGGCGGCAACGATTGCGCCCACGCATAGGCCAATCGAGCCCAACATTGCCGAGAATTCCATACCGCGTCACCTCTCTTTTGTATACGGGACATTCAAGATAGCACCTCGATTCCCGCCACCACAGCTCCTTCACGTTCGCTGGCCCTTCAGTCTAACGGATGGCGCGGCGGGGAAAAATCAACTCGTCAAACGATTTAGCAATCGTAGCGCCGGTCGTACACTGCCGACCGCACAACATAGAAACGGACCGCTATGGATTCTCTCAACGACCTAAACGAGCGCGTCGACGCCTTTGTCGGCACCAGCTCCTTCGACACGCCGGTCACGGCAAACGACCAAGCCCCCATCGATGTTCCCGCCGAGGTTCACGAGGACGTCGTCGCCTCGGTCGACTTCTCCGAGGTAGAGCTTGCAGACGAATTTACCGAGCCCCAGGTGGCCGTAACCCCCAACGGCCTTTTGCCCATGGAGCCGCTGCCCATCGACGGGCGTCTGCGCAAGGCGGCTCTCCGCATGCCCGATGAGATCGAGGAAGCCAGCGGCTTTACGCTCTTCGGTCGTCGCATCAAATCGCTCATCTACACCACAGACGTGGCGGTCATCCGCAACTCCAATGCCGACGCCGTGTTTGCCGTCTACCCCTTCACACCGCAGCCCGCCATTACGCAGGCGCTGCTGACCGTTGCCGAGTGCCCGGTCTTTGTGGGCGTTGGCGGCGGCACCACCACCGGTAAGCGCTCCGTGCAGATGGCGGCCGTCTCCGAGATGCAGGGCGCGGCAGGCTGCGTGGTCAACTCCCCCGCTACCGCCGAGATGGTCGAACACATTACCAACATCGCCGACATCCCCGTCATCGCCACGGTCGTACGTTGCGACGATGATGCGCATGCCAAGGTGCGCGCCGGAGCCAAGATCCTCAACATCGCGGCCGGCAAAAACACGCCCCAGGTCCTGCGCGAGTTGCGCGAGCACTATCCCAACCTGCCGCTCATCGCACCGGGCGGCAAGACGCCCGAGAGCATCCGTGAAACCATCGCCGCCGGCGCCAACGCCATCATCTGGACGCCACCTTCGGCACAGCAGCTGCAGACCGACATGATGCAGCGCTATCGCAAGATGAAGGAAGACGCCACGCCTGTCATCTCGCACGACGATGTGCCCATTATCGACCAGGTCGCCGCCGCCGAAGTCAGCCAGGTCGAGAACATGAATCCCGACGTGCCAATCCCCGACGAAGTCATCGAACGCGTCGCTTCGATCCACGATCACATCGAGGAGCGTCGCGCCAACCGCGGACTCAAGCCCTCGCTGCACGGCTTCTTCTTCCGCGGAAAGAAACACTAGCCGCAACAGCAAGGCCCGCCCCGCAAACAACGGGACGGGCCTTTTTCTGTTATCGAATGTCAGGAAGAGCAAGCGCAGCCGTTAAAACCGTCAGCCAGCCCACGAACGTTAGTCCACGCGCTTGTCGCCCATAAAGAAGACGGCCACCGTACCAGGGCCGGTATGCGAGCCAATCAGAGCACCGATGCTATTGATCTCAATCTTGCCTTTGAGCTGCGGAACCTGTTCCTCTATCAGTGCCGCAACGGCCTCGGCGTCCTCGCGGCACGCCGAGTGCGACATGATGCACTTGCCCGAATAGTTCGCGCCGTCCTGCAGATGCGCCATCACGGTCTTGGCCATCTCGGAGATCGCGCGCTTCTTGGTGCGAATCTTCTCACGCGGCGCCAGCTCACCTTCGCAATCGACCGTCATGAGCGGGCAAATCTTGAGCGCCGTGCCGATGATCGCGCTCGCAGCCGAAATACGACCGCCGCGCAGGTAGCTCGACAAATCGGTCGAGAAGAACCAGTGGTGCAGGTTGAGTTTATGCTCCTCGATCCAGGCAGCCGTCTCGTCGAGCGAAGCGCCGCTATCGCGAACGTCGGCGGCACACTCCACCAGCAGGCCAAAGCCCGAAGACGCCGCCAGCGAATCGATGACGCGCACCTTGCCGCCCTGGGGATAGCGATCCGCGAGCATCTGCGCCGCAACGCAGGCCGATCCATACGTGCCCGAAATACCCGACGACAACGCCAGGTGCAGGACGTCTTTACCCTCGGCAACGAACGGCTCCCAAAACTCCTCGTACTCACCCACGCTCACCTGAGACGTCTTGGGCATGGCGCCCGCGGCAATCTGGGCAAAAAACTCGTCCGGCGTAATCGCCTGATACAGATCGTCCGTATAGACAACATCGTCGATCTCGTAATGAAAACACACGACAGGGATATTGCGCGATTCAAAGAACTCACGGGTTCGATCGGCGGCGGATTCACAGGTCAGGACAAAATCACTCATATGAGGCTCCTTACTCATTGCTGCGCAAATTATTGCACAGCAAGCGTGAATACGGTACAAATGTCCACTATTTACCAAATTGAACCAAAGGTAGTGAACATCTTTACCGTCATCATCTCTATCGATCCCGGAGGCATGCGTCTGCAAAAAAACGACCCTACGTCTCCATTCAACCGCCATATCCACCTCAACTAAATCGATTTACCAAACCGTTCGGCCAACAATTCGACCTCCCGTCCCCAATCGAAACAAAAGCAGCGCATACTGATAAACGTTTGACGCTGTTTATCAGTTTTACCAACCACATCGGAAGGTGCTTCATGGTCGCATTCGATCGCAATCCGCAAGACTTCAAGTATCTGCGCCTGCTGTCGAGACAGTTCCCCACCGAGCAATCCGCATTCACCGAGATCATCAACCTCTCGGCCATCCTCAACCTGCCCAAGGGCACCGAGCATTTTATGAGCGATGTGCATGGCGAGTACGAAGCCTTTATGCACATCCTCAACAACTGCTCGGGCGTCGTACGCGAACATGTCGACGAGATCTTTGGCGACACGCTCACCTTTGACGAGAAGGGCGAGCTGTGCACGCTCATCTACTACCCGCGCGAGAAGATCGACCTGGTCCGCAGCCAGCGCGAGGACTCACCCACCTGGTACAAGACGATGCTTGACCAGCTCATCATGGTCGCCCGCTCGCTTTCGAGCCGCTACACCCGCTCCAAGGTGCGTAAGGCCATCCCACGCGATTACGCCTACATCATCGACGAGCTGCTGCACACGCATCCGGACGAGAACAACTATCGCGTGCGCTATCACGAGCGCATCGTGGAGTCCATTCTGGAGACCGCCAGCGCCGACGACTTTATCGAGTCGCTTGCCTCGCTCATCAAGCGCCTGGCCGTCGACCACCTGCACCTGGTGGGCGACATCTTCGACCGCGGCGGCGGCGCGGCCAAGATTATGGACCGCCTGCTCACCTACCATTCGCTCGACATCCAGTGGGGCAACCACGACCTGCTGTGGATGGGCGCCGCTGCCGGCGAGCCCGCCTGCATCGCCACGGTGTTGCGCAACAACCTACGCTACGACAACTACGAGATCCTGGAGAACGACTACGGCATCTCGCTGCGTGAGCTTGTCGCCTTTGCCGATGCCACCTACACCGCCGGCGAGTGCATCAGCCCGCTGATCAAAGCCATCAACGTGCTGCTCTTTAAGCTCGAGGGCCAGATTATCCAGCGCCATCCCGAGTTCGACATGACCGACCGTCTGTTACTCGACAAGATCGATCACGACACCGGCACGGTCACGCTCGCCGACGGCAGCGCGTGGCCGCTCACGACCAACGACTTCCCCACCGTCGATCCGGCGGACCCCTATACGCTCACGCCCCAGGAGCAACACATCATCGACAAGCTCGTGTCCGAGTTTGTCACCGCCGATCACCTGCATCGCCATATCGATTTCCTCTATTCCCACGGCTCGATGT
>CATXML010000147.1 GCA_958372035.1 uncultured Collinsella sp.
GTCCCCAAGGACGGCGAGTTCACCTTCGATGTGTACGAGGGCAAAATGACTGCTGAGCAGCTTGCCGGGGCCAAGCCCGTCCGGACCGCGACCAACGGCGCGGACGGAAGCGTTAACTTCGACGCCTTCTCCTACGCGAAGCCGGGCACGTACGAGTACACTATCGTGGAGCGGAAGGGTGATCTGGCCTACGTGACCTACGACGACGCGGTGCATCATGCCGTGGTGACGGTTGTGGACAATGCCGGCACGCTGCAGGCGAGCGTCGCCTACGACGGCGCGGACGCCACGAAGCCCACCTTCACCAACACCTACAAGGCGAAGGCGACGAACTCCGGCGCGATCGCCCTCACCAAGAGCGTTGACGTGCACGACGGCAGCTATCAGCTAAAGGCGGGAGACTTCGCCTTCGAGCTGGTGGGGTCTGACGGTACGGTGCTCCAGACCCAGAAGAACGACGCCAAGGGCAAGGTTTACTTTAACGAGCTGACCTTCGACCATGCGGGCACCTTTCCCTTCACGGTCCGTGAGGTGCAGCCGACGGACGGCGCGCCGGGCGTGCCGGGCGTGACCTACACCGGCAAGACGTACACCCTGACCTACGTGGTGAAGGACAACAACGACGGCAAGCTGGTGGTAGAGAGCTCTACGGTGAAACCGAGCGAGGGCACCGAGAACGGCGTCACCCCCAATACCATGACGTTTGCGAACAGCTACCAGCCGGGTCAGACCTCCTACCAGATCTCTGGCACCAAGGTGCTTGAGAATGCCGACCCGGCCACCACGCGGACGCCCGCCGATGGCGAGTTCACATTCGCGCTGATTGACGTGGCCACCGGGCAGGAGATCGACCGGACCACGAACGTGGGTAAAGCGTTTACCTTCAAGGCCATCTCGTACACCGCAACTGGTTCGCATGCGTACCAGGTGAAGGAGGTTGCGGGCCAAGATGGCACCATCACTTACAGCGATGCGGTGCTGGACGTAACGGTGAACGTGACCGATGACGGCAGCGGCCAGCTGACCGCGACGGCGAACAAGACGGCTGCGGATCTGACCTTCACCAACACCTACACGCCGACGGCAACGACGGCGACGATTACCGGAACGAAGGCTCTGACCGGCCGCGACCTGGCCGAGGGTGAGTTCTTCTTCGACCTGAAGGACGCCGACGGTAACGTGGTGCAGACGGTGCAGAACGGCGCCGACGGCACGTTCGGCTTCGCGCCGCTGCAGCTGGACAAGGTGGGGACGTACGTCTACACCGTGTCCGAGCGGGCAGGGGCGACGGCGAACGGCGTCACCTACGACACGACGGTCTTTACCGCGACGGTGACGGTGACGGAGAATGCGGAGACGCACGCGCTGGAGGCGCAGGTTGCCTACAGCAAGGGCGGCAAGGCTGCGGATGCGGTGGCGTTCAGCAACAGTTACGCGCCGGCCGCGACTGAGGTGAAGCTGGGGGCCTCCAAGGTGCTGAGCGGCGAGGACCTGAAGGAAGGGCAGTTCTCCTTCCAGCTGAAGGATGCCGACGGCAAGGTGCTGCAGACCGCAAAGAACGCGGCGGACGGCACGGTGGGCTTCGAGGCGATCTCGTACGACAAGCCCGGAACGTACGCCTACAGCATCTCCGAGGTGGACGACGGTCAGAAGAACGTGACGTATGACGCGGCCGAGCACCGGGTAACGGTGACGGTGACGGACGACGGTGCGGGCCATCTGGTGGCGACGGTAACCTATGACGGCGCCGTGGCGCCGGTGTTCAAGAACACGTACACGCCGCCGACCACCCCGCCGACGGAGCCGCCCACCAATCCGCCGAGCAAGTCACCGGTGCCGAAGGAGGAGAAGCCGGGTCTGCCGTATACGGGCGATACCAGCTTGTCGCCGATGGCCCTGGGTGGCATCGCGGGCGGCGCGGTGGTGCTGATCGCCGCAGGCGTTATCCTGCGGCGCCGGAACCGGTAGCTACGGCGGCCGAGAAGGGCTTTGATTGAGGGCGGGTGGTCGCAGGGCGCGGCCGCTCGCCCTTTTTGGTGAAAGGCTATGTTAACCCGCCGTTTGCACGTCCGGCTCCAGATGGAACTCGTACTCCGGCTCCATCATCTTCTTCCGGATCTTTTCGTAGCGCCCGTCGTCGAGCTGCTCGCGCATGAGCGACGTCCTGTCCCCGACGCGTGCGGCCTCGCGCAGCCATCTGAACCACATCAGGCAGCTGTGGAGCCTGCGGGTCGATACGCCCTTGAACCTCTCGAGGAAGTGGCCGAGCGAACCCTGCGCTTCAGCATCCTCTGGACCGTGTCCCGCTCGTACCCGGTGAGCCTGCCGTGGGTCCTCGGGACCGCCCTCGCGGCGCCCTTCCCGCCCTTTCCGGACATGGCGTCCTCCGATCTCCCGGGGCCGGCCGATCCGGCCCTCAGGGTATCGGATTCCCAAATTTATCCGTATATGTGCGGATGAATGCGGGAGGCGTTCGGATGAAGTTGTATTCAAGGAAAGAGACTGACCCTTTGTCGCATTCCGTGCGGGTTATATGCAGGTATGCCTGCGCACGCTATCATGTATGGGTTAGACCGCAACTATGTACCTCATACGCGAAGGGATGCGCATGTATCTGAAGATCGACATGTTCTAGCTGGGCTTACCCCCGCAGTGGCGCCGCGCGCCCCATCAACTCTGCCGATTTTCGCCTTCACGCACATAAAGGAGTCCCGCCATGCGCGACAAGCTCGAAAAGATCATTAAGGCCTACGAGGAGCTCGAGAAGAAGCTTTCCGACCCGGCCGTCGCCTCCGACATCAAGGAGTTCACGCGTCTCAACAAGGAGTACGCACACCAGTCCGACCTCATCGCTGCCTCGCGCGAGTACATCGGCGCGCTCGATGACATCGAGGCCGCCAAGGAAATGCTCCACGATACTACCGATGCCGATGAGAAGGAGATGCTCCAGATGGACATCTCCGAAAACGAGGCCAAGCTTCCCCAGCTCGAGGAAGACATTAAGTACATGCTCATCCCGAGCGACCCCAACGACGACAAGAACACCATCGTCGAGATTCGCTCCGCCGCTGGTGGCGACGAGGCGGCCATCTTTGCCGGCGATCTGTACAAGATGTATCAGCGCTTCTGCGAGTCGCGCGGCTGGAAGACCACCGTGCTCGACTCCAGCCCCAGCGAGGCCGGCGGCTTTAAGTCCATCGAGTTTAAGGTCGAGGGCGACCGCGTCTACTCCGTCATGAAGTTCGAGTCCGGCGTGCACCGTGTCCAGCGCGTCCCCAAGACCGAGTCCCAGGGTCGCATCCAGACCTCCACGGCAACCGTCGCCGTGCTTCCCGAGGCCGAGGAGATCGACGTTCAGATCAACCAGTCCGACCTGCGCATCGATACCTACTGTGCCTCCGGCCCTGGCGGTCAGTGCGTTAACACCACCTACTCCGCCGTGCGCATCACCCACCTGCCCACCAACACCGTGGTGCAGTCGCAGGAACAGCGCTCCCAGATCCAGAACCGCGAAGTCTGCATGCAGATGCTGCGCGCCCGTCTGTACGAGATGGAGCTCGAGAAGCAGCAGGCGGAGCTCGGTGCCGAGCGCCAGAGCCAGATCGGCCACGGCAACCGTTCCGAGAAGATCCGTACCTACAACCAGCCCCAGGACCGCGTGACCGATCACCGCATCGGCTTCAACTCCACCTACAACGGCGTCCTTCTGGGCGACCAGCTCGGCACCGTCATCGAGGCACTCGCCGCCGCCGAGCGAGCCGAGAAGCTGGCACAGGCCGTGTAGCGGGTTACGCGGTTTTGCCAAACCGCGTAACGGCTCGACGCTGCAAGCGCCCCTAAGCGGCAATCTGACGTTCAATCGTCGGTCGCGTACCAAAGTACGCTTCCCTCCTCTTTCACGTCACCTTGCTCGCTTAGGGGCGTTTTCGCTGACTTATGCTCAACCTGCGGCGCCTTAGATGTAGTCATTGGGGACGTTCTTAAATGACTAGGTTGGGTACATTGCTTTGAGATGTTATTCAGTCGGCTGTTATGGCATTTGAGCTGCTTACCTGCTTAAGGTAATTGACGGCATAAGTCCGCTATCGAAAATATTGCTCAAAATATCGTTCAAGAAGTCGCGGAGCGATTTTTGATGGGTCGTGCGTCAAGCGATGTGGCAAGTTCTTGGTTAGATATTGGTCAGTTTTGGGGCAACCTTGCCAAAAGCTTGACGGATGCAGATTTAGACGTCGACGAATGAACACTCTAGGCAGGCTCCAAGCAAAATTCTGGACTGATTCTCGATAATCGCCTTTAATCGCCCCTTGCCAAGCGCTGGCCTCGCTT
>CATXML010000148.1 GCA_958372035.1 uncultured Collinsella sp.
CTTTGTCGAGATGGGCGACACGGTCAAGGCCGGCCAGCCGCTCATCAGCTTCGACCGCGACGCTATCAAGGCCGCCGGTCACGAGGACATTGTGACCGTCATCATCTCTGAGCTCGACCGCCTCAAGAGCATCGACCACGTCGGCGAGTCTGGCACGCTTATCGGCGGCAATCCGCTCGTCAAGCTTGGCGATCCGCTGCTGGTTGCCAAGACCAAGTAGCCAGGCCCCGCGCCACACAGCCAAAAGGCACCTCGTCAAGCGCCCGCGACCATTTGGCCGCGGGCGCTTTTCGTTTGAAAAACCATCCCGCCAATGCCTTATCTGTATAGCCCAAATGAGCCGAGCTGCTAGAATATCGAACTGTATGGATAACTATCATTCAACCGTTATGGGAGGATACGTGAACCGCACCAAAATCGCGCAGCTCTATGCCGATGCCGAGTCGCTCGGCGGCCAGACCGTCACCGTCGCCGGCTGGGTCAAGTCCGTCCGCGACATGAAGAATTTTGGCTTTGTCACGCTCAACGACGGCAGCTGTTTCCGCGACCTGCAAGTCGTCATGAACCGCGAGGCGCTCGACAACTACGACGAGATCGCCCATCAGAACGTCTCGGCCGCACTCATTTGCACCGGCACCGTCAAGCTGACGCCCGATGCGCCCCAGCCTTTCGAGCTTTCTGCCACTTCCATCGAGGTCGAGGGCGTCAGCGCCCCGGATTACCCGCTGCAGAAGAAGCGCGCGACCGTCGAGTTCCTGCGCACCCAGCAGCACCTGCGCCCGCGCACCAACCTGTTCCGCGCCGTGTTCCGCATCCGCTCTGTCGCGGCTGCAGCCATCCACCGCTTCTTCCAGGAGCAGGGCTTTGTCTACGTCAACACCCCCATCATCACCACGAGTGACTGCGAGGGCGCCGGCGAGATGTTCCGCGTGACCACGCTCGACCCCAAAAACCCGCCCCTCACCGAGTCCGGCGAGGTCGACTGGAGCCAGGACTTCTTTGGCAAGCATGCGAGCCTCACCGTGTCCGGCCAGCTCAATGCCGAGAACTTTGCCATGGCCTTTGGCGACGTGTATACCTTTGGCCCCACCTTCCGCGCCGAAAACTCCAACACCACGCGCCACGCCGCCGAGTTTTGGATGATCGAGCCCGAGATGGCCTTTGCCGATCTGAACGACTACATGGATAACGCCGAGGCCATGCTCAAGTACGTCCTCAAGGACGTTATGGCCACCTGCCCCGACGAGCTCAACATGCTCAACAAGTTTGTGGACAAGGGCCTGCTCGAGCGCCTGGACCACGTGGCAAACTCAGACTTTGCCCGCGTTACCTACACCGAGGCCGTCGAGATCCTGGAGCAGGCCGTCGCCGCCGGTCACAAGTTTGACTACCCCGTGAGCTGGGGCATCGACCTGCAGACCGAGCACGAGCGCTTCCTGACCGAGGAGCACTTTAAGCGCCCGACCTTCGTGACCGACTACCCGGCCGAGATCAAGGCCTTCTACATGCGCATGAACGAGGACGGCAAGACCGTCGCCGCCGCCGACTGCTTGGTGCCGGGCATCGGCGAGATCATCGGTGGCTCCCAGCGCGAGGAGCGCCTGGATCTGCTCGAGGCCCGCATCAAGGACCTGGGCATGAATCCCGAGCAGTACAAGTACTATCTGGACCTGCGCCGCTATGGTTCCTGCAAGCACGCCGGCTACGGCTTGGGCTTCGAGCGCCTGGTCATGTACCTGACCGGCGTGGGCAACATCCGCGACGTCCTGCCGCACCCGCGCACCGTGGGCAACGCCGACTTCTAATCGTCGGACGCTAGCTCGCGTCGCCACACGCCAACGCTCATCGCACAAGCGTCTCTCGACATCGGTCGAGAGACGCTTTTTTCAACGGTATCCGTCAAGCTTTTGGCAAGGTTTTGGTCAGTTAGGCAGGGTTGTTGAAAACTCGACCCGCCGTTTGCCGACGACTACCGACCGCCCAGAGCGCCCTGCGCCCCTGGGAAAACCCCGCGTCCTAGGCTCCATACCGTCGCCACCCAAAACGGAAAGGACGTGGGCACCATGACCGAAGCCGCTGTTGAAACCTACGAGACCACGACGAGGGGCGCCGCCTCGATGGCAGCCTATCGCGCCGTTCGTATCTTGCAACTATTAAGCGAAAACACTGGCGAGGACAAGGCCATGCTTTCCGATGAGTTGATCCGGCGCCTCGCCCATCCCGACGACCCCGCCTGCATGCCCATCTCGGCGGCGCGGCGCAGCATCTACACCGCCATCTCCGCACTTCGCCATGCCGGATATGAAATTGAATACAAACGCGGCGTGGGGTATCGGCTCTTGACCCGTCCGCTCACCGACGAAGAGATCATCCGGCTCCACGGCATGGTCATGCGCAACCGTTCTACGCCCATCGCCATCCGAAAAAGCATGGCGCAGCACTTAGTCGCCATGGCGAGTGCCGACGTTCGCGGCTACCTCGATGCACCCGAGCCCGCTCCAAGCGCGGGCAGCAAATCCACCAAGGCCCCGCGCGCGCCCGTCAAGCGCATCGACACCTGCGAGCTCATCGAGCAGGCCATCGACCACGGAACCACGGTGAGTTTTGATATTTCGAGCGTCACGGCACGCGGAGAGGTCGAAGTGGCACGGATGACACTCCGGCCCTTTGCCATCAAGCAACGAGACGGCATCTCGTATTTGCTGGGAACGGTCTATGACACCCGAGGCGCCGATGACACGCTGCGTACCGTAGAGATTGGCCGCATGAGAAACGTCACCACGCGTCTCCTCGACGGCAAGAAGCTCTTCGCCGCCCTGGACGAGGACGACACCTCGTCAGCCGCATAGGACCCTTCGCCGCCCATTCGACTACCCGTACCGCCCATCCGATTCTGTATTAAAAAACCCGCCAGGTTATTGTAAAAATGGACATCCGCGCTACTATAGTTCCACTTGCACTTTGTTTGAGTGCAGTGTTTCCAGCCATTTCTATACTGGGGGTAACGATATGAAGGATATCACCATCAGCCGCAGGAGCCTTCTGGTCTCTGCTGGCCTGCTCGCGCTCGCTCCGCTCGCCGGATGCGGCGGCAACTCTGGTTCCGGCTCTGCTGCCGCCGGTTCCGACTACACCGTCGGCGTTCTGCAGCTCACCGAGCACTCTGCACTCGACGCCGCCAACGACGGCTTTGTCAAGGCCATCAAGAAGAGCGGTCTTAAGGTCAAGATCGATCAGAAGAACGCCCAGAACGACCAGTCCACGTGTAAGTCCATCGCCGACAAGTTCGTGGGCGATGGCGTCGACCTGATCTATGCCATCGCTACGCCCGCCGCGCAGGCCGCCGCCGGCGCCACCGCCGATATCCCCATCGTGGGCTGCGCCATCACCGACTACGCTGCCTCGGGCCTGGTCCAGGACAACGATAAGCCCGGCACCAACGTCACCGGTGCCTCCGACCTCACCCCGGTCGCCGAGCAGCTCGAGATGATGCAGAAGGTCCTGCCCGACGTTAAGAAGGTCGGCTTGCTCTACTGCACCGCCGAGTCCAACTCCGACGTCCAGATCAAGGCCGCCAAGAAGGAGCTCGACAAGCTGGGCCTGAAGTACACCGATTACACCGTCTCGAGCTCCAACGAGATCCAGTCCGTCGTCGAATCTGCCGTGGGCAAGGTCGACGCGCTGTACTCCCCCACCGATAACACCATCGCTGCGGGCGCCTCGCAGGTGGGCCAGATCTGCAAGGAGAACAAGCTTCCCTACGTGACCGGCGAGGAGGGTATGTGCATGGCTGGCGGCCTGTTCACCCTCTCCATCAACTACGAGGATCTGGGCTACGCCGCGGGCGAGATGGCCGTCAAGATCCTGAAGGGTGAGGCTAAGCCCGAGGATATGCCGATCAAGCACCTCTCGAGCAAGGACCTAGTCGTCGTCAAGAACGACGAGATGGCCGAGGCTCTGGGCATCGATCTTTCTGCTCTGGACGAGTAGCGCCATGCGCGGTAGCGCGTCTAGGGCACGCACTCGCGCCGTTGCCGTGTTATTCAATATCTGAGCCACAGGGGCGAACGCCAAAGACCGGCGTTCGCCCTGCTTGTTACGGATGAGACAAAACATCCGGCCGCAGCTCTTTTATGCATTGTTACCGCTATCATGGTGACTCAAGTGTCCACCCTATCCTAGGAGGTATGAAGCATGCTTATTGCATTGCAGGGCGCTGTTTCGCAGGGCGTCCTCTGGGGCATTATGGTGCTTGGCGTGTTTATCACGTTCCGCCTGCTCGACATCCCCGATATGACCTGCGACGGCAGCTTTGCCCTCGGCGGCTG
>CATXML010000149.1 GCA_958372035.1 uncultured Collinsella sp.
TGTCCGAGCTGGGCGAGGTCATGCTCAGCGACCGTCTGCGCCAGATTTCGGTCCGCCCTGCGCCCAAGCTCTCGGTGCGCGCGACCGTCAAGAGTAACCTGCTCGATGTCGAACTGGGCGCGAGCGGCCTTTCGGCGGCAGATCTTGCCATCTATCTGGACTCGTACAAGCGCCACCAGACGTTCGCGCGCCTGACGTCCGGCGACATCGTGCGCCTGGATGAGGGAGCGCGTGCCGCGTTTGGTCTTGCCGAGGACCTAGGCGTCGATGCCGTCGACCTGCTCGACGGCGTGTCGCTTCCCGCGTCGAGTACCCTTTTTGTCGATAGCATGCTCGCACGCACGCCGGCGCTCGAGGCCGATCGCGACGCTGCGTTCCGCCGCACCGTCGAGCGCCTGGACACGCTCGGCAAGATGGACTTTACGGTGCCGGCATCGCTCAAGGCAACGATGCGCGGCTACCAGGTCGACGGATACCGGTGGCTCGGCTCGCTCGAACACCTGGGCCTTGGCGGCATCTTGGCCGACGACATGGGCCTGGGCAAAACGCTCCAGATGATCGCGCATATCCTGGCGCGCGTGGAGGCGGGGGACACCAAGCCCACGCTCGTGGTATGCCCGGCCTCACTCGTGTACAACTGGACTGCCGAGCTGGAGCGCTTTGCCCCGTCGCTCGATGTGTGCGCCATTGTGGGCGCCAAGGCTCAACGCCGCGTGCAGATCGCCGGCGTGGCCGAGCATAGCGTGGTCGTGACGTCGTATGACCTTATGCGGCGCGATATCGACGAGTACGTCGAGCAGGATTTTGCCCGCGTGGTGCTCGATGAGGCCCAGTACATTAAAAACCCGCTCACGCAGGTGGCGCGCGCCGCAAAGCGCCTGCCTGCCGGCGCGCGCTTTGCCCTGACGGGCACGCCCATCGAAAACCGCTTGTCCGAGCTTTGGAGCATCTTCGACTTTTTGATGCCGGGCCTTTTGGGGACGCGCGAGTCGTTTGCCAAGCGCTTTGAGAGCCCCGTCGAGCATGCCGAGGGCGATAGCGCCGCTCGCCTGCAGGCGCTCGTGTCGCCGTTTGTGCTGCGCCGTGTTAAGGAAGACGTGGTGGCCGACCTGCCCGAGAAGATCGAGGACACCGTCATGGCACAGCTTACCGGCGAGCAACGCAAGCTCTACCTGGCCAACCAGGACCGCATCGCCCAGCAGGTGCAGCACCGCGAGGCTGGGGAGTTTAAGAAGGACAAGCTCAAGGTGCTCGCCGAGCTCACCAAGCTGCGCCAGATCTGCTGCGACCCGCGTCTACACTACGAGGATTACAAGGCGGGGAGCGCCAAGCTCGATACGTGTATGGAGCTCGTGCACGGCGCACTCGACGGCGGGCATCGCATCCTGTTGTTCAGCCAGTTTACGGGTATGCTCGATATCATCGGTAAGCGCTTGGCCAAGGAGGACATCGCCTTCCTTAAGCTCACGGGCGCTTCGTCTAAGGAGAGCCGCGCCAAGATGGTCGCGCAGTTCCAAGCGGGCGAGGTTCCGGTCTTTTTGATTTCGCTCAAGGCGGGCGGCGTGGGCCTTAACCTGACGGCGGCCGACGTGGTCATCCACTACGACCCGTGGTGGAACGTGGCGGCGCAGGACCAGGCGACCGACCGCGCGCACCGTATTGGCCAGCAACATACCGTGACCGTGTACAAGCTCATCGCCAAGGACACGATCGAGGAGCGCATTATGCAGATGCAGGAGTCCAAGCGCGACCTGGTCAACAGCGTGCTCGGCGGCGACGGCATCTCGTCGGCGCTGTTTACCCGCGAAGATGTTCTGGCGCTGCTGGGCGGCGACGGGCGCTAACCCGCTCGGGTGGGGCCGCCAGGGCGGATAGCGCACGCTGCCCCATCGTCCCCGCCCGTTATGTGTTCATTTGCAATGCCGTGGATGGTTTGTCTGCCTTTGGGCATAAGAACCATCAAGAACATTGGCACGTCAGCAAAGGAGAACATCATGGCGAAATTCTTTAAGGACCCCGACGGTAAGCTCATTGCCGCCCTTGGCAACGACGTTGCAACCCCTGCCGGTTGCACGGAACTGACCGCAAACACTGAGGACGCGGCGCACGAGAAGCACGTGCCTGTTGTCGAGACCGAGCGCGACGGTCACGTGATTCGCGCACGCGTTGGCTCGGTCGAGCACCCCAGCCTGCCCGAGCACTATATTGAGTGGATCGCCCTTGAGGCCGAGGGCCGCTTAGAGGTCCATTACCTTGAGCCCGGTATGAAGCCCGCGACGTTTTTTGCCGGCGGTTCCAAGACCGGTACCGTCTATGCCTACTGCAACCTGCACGGGCTGTGGTCCGCGACGTTCTAGGAGCGCGCCCCCGCTCGGGGTATCATAGCTAGCATATGCACATGCGAGCGCCGACTGCATCATGCGGCCGGCGCTTTTACTACGATTTCGATGGTTTACGACGGAAAGGGCTGAGCCATGAAGCTCGCGCTTGCACAGATCGATATGCGCCTGGGTGATATTGAGGGCATTTGCGGCCGCATCGAGGACCAGGCTCGTCTGGCCCACGAGCGCGGGGCGCGCGTGCTGTGCGTTCCGGCTCCGCTCTTTATGGGCGCCATGCCCGGTGGCCTGGTGGGCGCTGCCGACTTTGAGCACGACATGCTTGCCGGCTTGACTGGTGTCGCCGAGCGCATCCAGGAGCTTGACATGATCTGCATCGTGCCCGCGGCGGTTTCGTTTGAGGGTCAGCCGCTGCTCGACTACATGATGCTCAAGGACGGTCATGTGGTGCCGGCGCGTTCGAGCATTGCCCTGCAGCGTGGCGAGAACAACGACACGCGTTGGGCGCCGCCGGTGTTCGACGTGGACGGCGTGCGCATCGCCGTGATTTTTGACTTGGACCGCGAACTCGAGATGTTGCCGACCGGTGTTGACCTCATTGCGTATTTCCAATTCAATGCGTTTGACATGACCGACCGCGAGACTGCCGCCATTGCCGCCGTTCGCAGCGGCGCCTACCGCAAGATCGCATCCAAGCGCAGCGTGTGGTTTGCCTGTATGGCGCCGGTCGGTGCCTATGACGAGTCGGTGTATACCGGCGGTTCGTTTGTGCTCGACGACTGCGGTCGCGTGGTGGCCCAAGCACCATGTTTTGAAGAGAGCCTACTGGTTCAGGAGATTCAGCGCGGTGTGATGCTCGATGCCTTGGAGGACCACGAGCTGCCCGAGTTTCGTTCCGAGGAGTGGTTGTGGCAGGCGCTGGTGCTCGCCGTTCGCGATAATGCCCGCGCCCGCGGTACGTCGCGCGCCGTGGTGGCGCTCGAGGGCGATCTGCCGTCGTCCCTGCTGGCGGCGCTTGCCGTTGACGCCCTGGGTCCGCGTAATGTGGTCGGCCTGGTGCTGGGACGCAACCGCATCTTTACGCCGGCGCAGGAGGAGGCCGAGGCTGCTCGCTGTGCCGCCGTCCGCGCGATTGCCGAGCGCCTGCATATTCGCACGGTTGAGCGCGATGCACCGGATGCGGCGCGCGTACTCGACCGCGACGTGTCGGCGGGCGACGCCGAGCGCCTGCGCTCTCGCACGCTGGGTCTCATGCTGGAGGACACGGCACTCGAGCTGGGTGCGATGGCGTTGAGCCCGCTGTCCAAAACTGAGTACGCGCTGGCGGCGCCCGCGCTTTGCGGTGGCTACCAGAGCGATTATGCACCCTTTGGCGACGTATACCTGTCGACGCTCGAGTTTGTGGCGCGCGTACGCAACCGTACGTCTGCCGTGGTGCCGCAGGAACTCGTGACGCTCAACGCGGTGGAGGATTGCATGGAGCGCGTGCTGGCGCAAGCGCTCTCGACGCTTGACGGTCCGGTCGACATGCTCGACCGCGCGGCGCAGCTGCTCGGCGGGCTTGAGCCGGGCGAGGTCGATGGCACGCTCGAGGCGCACGTGGACCGCAACCGTCCCTTCGACGACATCCCAATGGCCGCCGGCAAGCCCGAGGCATGTTCGTTGCTGCTGATGCTCGTGCGCCAGGGAGAGACGGCTCGCCGCCAGCTGCCGACGGCGCCGATCGTCTCGGCCCGTTCATTTGCCGAGCGTGCCTGGCCGTATATGCTTGCGTGGTCCGATCTTGGCCTGAGCGGTAAAGAGCGCATGACGGTCGATTCGTTGGCGCGCGCCGAGGTGCGCCGCTTTGCCGACGAGGATACAAGCGATCGCATGCGTGGTGAGATGATGGGCATTTTGGGTGAGCTGCTGGGTATTTCGCCCGAGCAGATGG
>CATXML010000150.1 GCA_958372035.1 uncultured Collinsella sp.
CTGCTGGTCAAGACCGCCCAGGATACCGGCAAGCAAGCCCATGCCAAGGAACACGGCGGAAATCTCATTCATGTACCAGCCCTGGGTAACAAGACCCCAGACGATAATGCCCATACCGCAAGCAAAATCGATAAGCACGAGCTTCTGACGGATAGTGAACTCTTCCTCGATGGAGGCATCGGTCACGGAAAACTCAATACGCTTGAGCTTATCGTCCTCGTACACAATGGACGACTCGGGATTTTTCTTGACGCGCATGGCGTAGCGCATGGCCCATGCGATACCGACGGCAGTGAAGATGACCCAAGAAACGGCACGCAGCCACAGTTGCGGATTACCCTCGATGCCAATGATGCCTTGGGCGATCAAAACATTAAACGGGTCGATGGTCGAAGCACAATATCCCAAGTTAGGACCAAGGAAGCAGATGATGAATGCCGTCATCGAGTCATAACCGATACCCATCATGATGGGAATGAAGATGGCATAGAACGGCAGGGCTTCCTCAGACATACCAAACGTAGTGCCGCAAATGGACAGCAACGTCATCGTGATGGGAATGATGAGGATGTCCTTGTTCTTGAGCTTTTTAATCACACGGCTCATGCCGGCATTCAAAGCGTTGGTCTTGGTGATGATTGCGAACGATCCGCCAATCAATAAGACGAACGCAACGACGTCGGCAGCCTCTTGGATACCCTTGGTGGGCGCTTGCAGGACCGCGAAGATATCCTGGCCCAGATTGATGGTCTCACCGGTCTCGGAATCGGTGTAGTTCTTATCGACCTGTTCATAGGTTCCAGCAACGGCGACTTCACGCTCGCCCGCCGCTGTCGAAATCGTCTTGCGCTGATACTGACCAGAGGGAACGATCCAAGTCAGGACCGCAAAGACAACGATCAGCAAGAACATGATCGTATAGACATGCGGTAATTTGAACTTAAAACGTCTGTTTGTCTTCTTCGCCTTCGTATCTGACATAGATACCTCCAAAGAACTCGAGACTGCATCGCATCTCGCTTCAATGTTTGCACAATGCAAACGTTCTATGACGTCCCATAGATTACCAGCAGCTTTTCTCGTCATCAAGATAATTTCAAACTGATTGCCGCAACGCGGTTGAACGGTTGCGTTTGCGCCGTGAACGGTATGGAGACGCCCGGTGAGATGATCCACCGGGCGTCTCAATTCGCAATGTCCTAGATGTCAAAAACGTAGCGAGACCCAACGATCCGCTGACGACCGATGATAAACGGCCGCCGCTGCTCGTCGAAAAAGAAGGCTTCCATATAAAACAAGGGTTCGCCAACGGGAACTGCCAACAGCCGAGCGACCTCGGGCGACGCGCACGCGATCTCGAGTGTGCACGGGTCGGTAAACGCGGGCGTACGGCCCGTCCGGTTACGCACGAACTCAAAAATGGATTGGTTAGATAGAGGTGCCGTTGATAGATAAGCGTTGTCCTCGTAAACGTATATGTTGTTCTCGAGCATGACGGGGACTCCATCGGCAGTACGCACACGCTCAACGCAAATCAAATCAGTTCCAACGGGAACACCAAAGAACTGCGCTTCGGTGGAATCCGCCGGCAGTATCTTTCTCGAAATGACGCACGCCCCCGGCTCCATTCCGTTAACGCGGCATGCGTCCGAAAAACTCTGGACGTCATCCTTCTGGCGAATCTTGCGCTTAAGCTTGGGGGCATTGACAAACGTGCCTTTCCCCTGCCGCTTCGTTAGATAGCCCTGCTGGACGAGCTCCTCAATAGCGCGTCGCACGGTAACGCGGCCAACTTTATAGCTCTCAGCCAATTCGAATTCATTGGGTATCCGCGCGCCCGCCTTGTAGGCACCGGAGTTAATTTCGTTTTTAATGATATCGATAACCTGTTGGTACAGCGGTATCGCTGCTTTACCGTCAGTTAGCCCTTCAGTCGGTGGCATATACTCTCTCCCAGCACAATTAAGTCTAAAGCGGGCCCAAGGGCATTCAACAAGCCCTTAAGCCCGCATTAGCATTAAGTATGCTTGCTGCCGCACCAAAATGTCGGGTATTTACTCATCGGACCCGAAAAACGCGCAACTACCGCGCTCCTAAGAAAGCGTGAGCAGCTCCGGCAGCTGGTCGATAATCTTGTCCGCGGCATCTTGGCTAAAGCCGAAGCGTTCCTCGCGCTTGGCAATGACCGTCAGGCCGGCTCGCTTGCCGGCAGTGATGCCGGGCACCGAATCCTCAACGCAGCAGCAGCGATTCGCGGGCAGCCCCAGCAGGTCCAATGCATGCAGGTAGATGTCGGGCTCGGGCTTGCTCTCCTTAAACTGCTCGCCGCTCACCACATACTCAAAGGCATCCGACAGCCCGCATGCGTTGAGCACTTCCTCGATGCTATCCATGGGAGACGAGCTGGCAAGCGCCACGCGAACGCCGCGGCGCGGCAGCTCTCGAATCGTATCCACGGCGCCTGGGTTAATCAAAGCCTGATAGTCGCGCGGACGCTTATGCGCCCATTCGTCCCAACGGGCCAACGCCTCCTCGCCAGTAAAATGCCCCTTACCGGCGCGCTCAAACCAATCGACCAGCATATGCAGAAAGAACTGATGCGAGGTACCGACCTGCCCATTCAGCTCCTCTTGAGTCAGGTTAAGCCCAAGCTCCTTGGCAAACGCGGCAGTCTCGCCCAGGTAGTAATACTCGGTATCGACAATGACACCGTCCATGTCAAAGATAACGGCGTCGAACGGAAATGCGGACACGGCACCCTCCCTAACAAAAGGGCGCCTGTAAGCAGGCGCCCGAACCATGCATTATCGGCGATTCTAGCCCAGCAGCTTATCCAGCGCCACCGCAATACCGTCTTCGTTGTTATTGGCGGTCACCATCTGGGCCACAGCCTTAACCTCATCGACGGCGTTACCCATGGCAACACCGGTGCCGGCCCACTCAATCATGGACTTGTCGTTCTGGCCGTCGCCAAACGAGACAACCTCGCTGGCATCAATACCCAGCTTGGACAGGGCGCCCTCGAGCGCACGAGCCTTGTCGATGCCGGGCGCCGTATATTCAAAATACCAGTCAGCCGTAAACATACCCGACAGCGTCTGGGTAAAGGGCGCATACATCTCCTCGTGATGCGCCTGCAGGTAGGTCGGATCGCCCGCCGTCAGCAGCTTGTCCACGGGATAAGCATCAGCAACCTCATGCAGGCTCTCCACCTCGCGAATCTTAAGATCGCACGCGTCGCGCTCATACTTGACGATATTCTTCTGCGAGCCGTCAGGCAGCGTGATCATGCAATGGTACGAGTCCTCGACATGAAGATCGCGACCAAGCGAGATGATGGGGATCACGTCGAAATTGCGCAGATGATCAATCAGACGGTGCAGCTCGTCAGCCGGCATGGCCTGGTCAAAAAGGACCTCATCGGTCTGAGCGTCGACCACATGCGCGCCATTAAAGGCAACTAGAAGACCGTCATGGTTTTGAAGGTCGAGCTCCTGCGCCAAGGCGTGCAGCCCCCATGCGGGACGACCCGAAGCCAAGATGAGCTTAATTCCCGACTCCTGCGCCGCGAGCAGCTTCTCGCGCGTACGCGGGCTGATGACCTTTTGGTCGTTGGTGAGCGTACCGTCGATATCCATTGCGATGGCTTTGATTGCCATATATGCCTCCCTGTCATTGAACAACCTTGTCTGAGCCATCATACAGAACACCCACGGCGGCTCTGTCTGCAACGGGTAAAAAGTCATATTGTCCCGAACATGAACGGGACGCCATCTCGGGGCTCAATCGTTCCAGCCAAACGCTGAGCCACCACATACATAGCTGGCGACACCAAGCGCGACCGTTCCACGAACCTCGTTTCACCCCGTAGAAAAAAATTTCAAAATTAGTCTTGTCAAATCAGCAAAACGAACGTACTTTAAAGATGACCACTCCGGTGGTCATCGTTTGATCGAGCATATTCAGTTTCAGTTTTCAGCGTGTAAGAGAAAGAAGATCGGCAAAGTACAACCCCAAACGCAATGACAACTTAATGAGGTAACTGCCACATGTGAGGCGCCCCGGGCATTGCTGTCTCGATTTTGAGCACGATGCCTTCCGCCTTGCATGGGCCGTTCCATCCCGCCCCTGCAGCAACTGCCTCACGGGCTCATTGAAAACCGCATAGCACCCCAACGTCAGCACATCACCCACGGCAAGCACATCACTCACGACAACCAACACATCAACAAACAGCACGAACATCAACCGATTGGAGA
>CATXML010000151.1 GCA_958372035.1 uncultured Collinsella sp.
GTCGAATCATTTCCATCTTATGGTCGACGATCCTCATGAGAAGATATCTTCGTGCATGAGCGGCGTTCTTACCTCGTATGCGATGTATTTCAATCGCAAAACAGATCGAGTTGGGCACTTGTTCCAAGATAGATTTACTAATATTCCGGTCGAGAATGATGTACAAGCAATTTCGCTTGCCGACTATATTCATATGAATCCGGTCAAGGCAGGCATTTCCGCCGTTGATACATATCGTTGGTCCAGTTACCGAGCGTATGCTTACGGTTATGATGGATTTGGATTCTGTGACCCCGGGATTGTTCTAGATCTCGTGGGTGGATCTCTTGAGTATCGTCACTATCTTGCCGATCGAATTGACCAAGCGCCCTACGATGCTGAGCCTCGACCACGCATCCTGGATGATGAGGCTCTTGAGGTCGCCAAAAGCGTTGCCGCCCCTATATCACTTCCCGAGCTTGCTTCCATGAAACCATCTGAGCGAAAGCCCATTCTCTGCAAATTGAGAAGAGCGGGTCTCACGATTAATCAAATAGTGAGGGTCGTTGGCATTGGTCGTACGTCTGTTGTTTCTGGTACGGCAGGTTGGAAGAAGATTTAGGTTACTGGATAGGTGACGGCGCAGGAGTGTCCCCAACTGCCGGCAAAAAAGAAACGTCCCCAAGTGCCGGATTAGTATTCGATACCTTGGCGGGCTAGGAGGCCTTCGTCGAAGTAGTGTTTGACGGGGCGCATTTCGGTGACCAGGTCTGCCAGATCGGCGTGGGGCGGCAGACCGCGGCCGGTGAGCACGAGCTCCGTGGTGGTTGGTTTCATCGCGATCAACGCTTCGACATCTTCGCGCGTCACAAAGCCCCGTCGCATGGCTTCTCCCAGTTCATCCAAGATCAGCACGTCGACTTGGCTAATCTGCTCGCGCGCCAGCTCCATGATCTGTGAGGCACAGGCTTCGGGCGTGTCGCGGTCGGCTTGTACGATGCGTAGCCCCAATCGAGGTGCTGCGTCATGTTCGGCGCAGTGCAGCTTCTTGGCAAACTGAAGCATGAGTACGTTAAGCCCATAGCCCGTGGCGCGCAGCGCGAGCCCCAGCGCAGCCGTCGTCTTGCCCTTGCCGTCGCCCGTGTAGATCTGAACCTTGCCGACTTCCAGTGATGCCATCTCTGTCCTTTCGTGCCCGGCGTCGGTTTATCGCCGTTCGGGTTGGGTATTCTAGATAGCATTATCAACCCCAGTAGATGGAGTTCAAGCAGATGGAGATGGATGACAACAAACGTAGACGGAATATGATCCTCTACGTGCTCATCGCCTTCGTCGTCTACCTCGTGCTCTCGACCGTTCTGTTCCCCAACATCGGTCACACGCAGCAGATTACGAAGACCGATTACTCGACGTTTGTCAAAGCGCTCGATAAGAAGAGCGTCGACAAGGTCGAGTACAACACGGACGATTACACGATTTATTACACCAAGAAGGGCGAGGACGAGAACATCGCCTACAAGACGACCGGTGTGCCGAATGACGCGGGCTTTACCGATCGCGTGCTTGAATCCGGTGCGTCCCTGGAATCGGTCGTTCCCGATAAGAACTCGGGTCTGATGACCTACTACCTGCTCACCCTCATTCTTCCCATAGCGATTTTCTTCCTGATCGGCTGGTGGCTCAACCGCCGCATGAAGAAGGCTATGGGCGATGACGGCCCGTCGATGAACTTTGGCGGCGGCGGTTTTGGCGGCGGCGGACTGGGTAAGTCCGGCGCGCGCGTGATCGCCTCCAAGGACGTGGGCGTGACCTTTAAGGATGTCGCTGGCCAGGAAGAGGCCAAGGAGTCCCTCAAGGAGGTCGTCGACTTTTTGGAGAAACCGCAGCGCTACGAGGAAATCGGCGCCAAACTGCCGCGCGGCGCTCTTCTTGTTGGCCCTCCGGGTACCGGTAAGACCCTGCTTGCCAAGGCTGTTGCCGGCGAGGCCGGTGTTCCGTTCTTTAGCATTTCGGGCTCTGAATTCGTTGAGATGTTTGTTGGTCGCGGCGCTGCTAAGGTTCGTGACCTGTTTAAGCAGGCCAAGGAAAAGGCCCCGTGTATCGTCTTTATCGATGAGATCGATACCATCGGTAAGAAGCGCGATGGCGGCGGCTTTAGCGGCAACGACGAGCGCGAGCAGACGCTCAATCAGTTGCTGACCGAGATGGATGGCTTCGATAACCACAAGGGTATCGTTGTCCTTGCCGCAACCAACCGCCCCGACAGTCTCGATCCCGCTCTACTGCGCCCCGGCCGCTTTGACCGCCGCATTCCCGTTGAGCTGCCCGACCTGACCGGACGTAAGAACATTCTTGAGCTCCATGCCAAGAGCGTGAAGACGCAGCCGCCGATCGACCTGACCGCGATTGCCCGCGCCACGCCTGGTGCTTCGGGTGCCGATCTGGCCAACATCATCAACGAGGGCGCCCTGCGCGCCGTCCGCGAGGGTCGCAAACGCGCGACTCAGGATGACTTTGAGGAGTCGGTGGAGGTCGTCATCGCCGGCCAGCAGCGTAAGTCTACGGTGCTGTCCGACCACGAGAAGCAGGTCGTCTCCTACCACGAGATCGGCCACGCCATCGTTGCCGCACGCCAGAAGGGCTCGGCACCGGTTACCAAGATCACGATCGTTCCCCGTACGAGCGGCGCTCTGGGCTACACCATGCAGGTCGAGGAGGACGAGCGCTTCCTGACCACGCGCCAGGAGGTCTTGGACAAGCTCGCCGTCTATTGCGGCGGACGTGCTGCCGAGGAGCTCATCTTTGGTGAGATGACGACCGGCGCTGCCAACGATATCGAGCAGGCCACCAAGCTCGCTCGCAACATGGTGACGCGCTTTGGTATGTCCGATGAGTTTGGCATGATGGCACTCGGCACCGTCCAAAACGCGTACCTCAACCAGGACACGTCGCTCACCTGCGCTCCCGGTACTGCCGAGCGCGTGGATGCGATCGTGGCCAAGCTGATCGAGGATGCGCACGATCGCGCTCTGCAGATCCTGAAGGAGAACAAGTTTAAGCTTCACGAGCTGGCTCGTTATCTGTACAAGAAGGAGACGATCACGGGCGAGGAGTTCATGAATCTTCTCACGCGCGAGAATCCGCTGATGCCAAAGCAGCAGTAAGGCTGGCTGCGCAGTGTCGAACGCCCCATTTGAGTGTCCATCTCAAATGGGGCGTTTGGTTTGGGGATGATGTATATGAAGATCGTGGTGAGCGCCTGTTTGATGGGCGAGAGCTGTAAATATAACGGGCTCGATAATTACCATCGCGAGTTGGTCGAGGCTTGCGAACGTACGGGGACCGAGGTCCTGCTAGTGTGTCCCGAGGTCTTTGGCGGCCTGCCCACGCCGCGCAGGCCGTCCGAGATTGTGGATGGTGAGGTCCGCACCCGCGAGGGCATCTCAGTCGATCGCGAGTTTCGCCTGGGTGCTCAACGTGCGCTCGATATGTGCGAGCAGGCGGGCGGGCCGTCCGAGATCGTTGCGTGCATTTTGCAGGACCGCAGCCCCTCGTGCGGTACGGGTCACGTCTACGATGGCACCTTTAGCGGTACGCTCACCGCGGGCAACGGCGTTTTCGTCGACCTGCTGCTGCGCCATGGGTACCGCGTGATTCCCGCAAGCGAATTCGATCCCAGCATGCTGGAACATTGTCCATAGCACTCGAACCCAACACTTCCTCACGGGTGACCGTTTTGGCATCATCCGTGAAGTTGAAATTGAGTACGACCCGGTCATCAAAGACGTAGATCGAGTTGACAGGCGCCGCACCCAGGCAGCCCCTCCCCGCGGCCCTCGCGCAGGAACGCGTACACGGTCCTCTCGTCTCTTGCGCCCGCCGGAACTGTCCACATCAGTGTAGCCAATCCAGTCCGCCAAGGGCTGCAGCCCGGACAACGCGGCGATGGAGGGCTTCTTCGGCCTGCTCAAGAAGGAGTTCTGGCACGGCAGGGACTGGTCGGACTGGACCCCCCGCCCGCTTCATCGAGGAGCTCGGGGGCTGGATCGGCCGATACAATACGGAGAGGCGCAGCGATGCGCTCGGCGGCCGCACGCCGGCCGAGTTCCGCTCCGCGCTGGGAAGGGCCGCGTAACGGTCCAAGAAATCGTCCGCAGTCCCCATTCTTGCCCCTTTGGGACAGCTTCTTGTTGGGGCGTGCCTGCCCCAAACCCTGC
>CATXML010000152.1 GCA_958372035.1 uncultured Collinsella sp.
GCCTCTTCGACACGCCGAACCTCCTTGGCGGCAGCGCGCGATGCCTTAAAGCAGGCGCGGTACACATCCAGCGCCTCGAGCGCAGAGCGCCCCGCCCACGCATCGACCATCGCAACGTGATGCGCCGGATCGAGCAAGCGCTGGTGCTCGTGCTGGCCGCACAGATCCATCATCACGCCAACGCACTCCGAAAGCTCGCGCACACTGGCGATGCGGCCGTCAATCTTCACGCGGCTGCGGCCCTCGGCAGAAAGGCTGCGCTGGACCGTGAAGCCCTCCGTGTCGTGCGGGCCGTCAAACAGGCGTGCCTCGACGCTCGCCAGCGTCTCGCCCTCGCGCACCGTCGACGAATCCGCGCGCTCGCCCAAAATAAGCTTGAGGGCCGAGAGCAGCGCGGTCTTGCCGGCGCCGGTCTCGCCAGTCAGGACAGTCAGGCCGGCACTCGGCACCAGCGTCGCCTCGCGAATGAGTGCAATGTTAGAAACCTGCAGCTCATCGATCATGACGGACTCCGTAGAATACGCGGCTCACCGAGTTATAGAAGCTCTCGGGGCCGTAATCGAGCAGCAGCACATCGCCGGGGCCTCGGCGCACGGCCACGCTCTCGACCGTGCCGTCGCAGGTAATAAACTGTCCATCGATAGCGATCGCCGGAACGCTCGGACGATCATCGGACATAAAGATTTCGACGACATCACTCGGCGAAGTCAAGAAGGCACGGGCCTGAATGGTGTGCGGCGCAATGGGTACGCAGACCATGCCCGTATAGTCGGGGCTCACGATGGGGCCACCGGCACTGAGTGCGTAACCCGTAGAACCAGTCGCCGTGGACACGACCACGCCGTCGCCACGCAGTCGATCGATATGGTGGCCCGACACCGTGATGTCGAACTCGACCATATCGGACAGCGGACCGCGGGTAAGCGCCATGTCGTTGAGGGCGAAGGTGCGCACGACATCCTTCGTACCGTCTTCGCGCACGGACACGATATCCGCAGCGATGGTGGCGCGACGGCTCACGTGCAGCTCGCCGGAAAGGGCGTCGCTCACGACCTGCAGAATGTCGCGCTCCTCGGGGCTCGCAGCAGTTAAAAAGCCCAGGTGACCATAGGAAAGACCGAGGATAGGAATCTCGCGATGGTTGAGGATGCGGGCAGCGCGCAGCAGCGTGCCGTCGCCGCCGAGCGTAATGACCAGATCGGAGCCGTCAATATCAGGCGTGCTTTGAATCTTCGATCGCTGGTCGGCAGCCCATGCGACCTCATAGCCCTGGCGCGTCAGCCAAAGCTCGAGCATCAGGCCGCTCTCGACCGCCTCTTGCTTGTAGTAATTGGGAACCAGAAAGACCTTCATAGCGTTGCAGCTTTCTCGCTCAAAACCGATACCTGGGATTGCAGCTCGTCTTGCGTGCGGTCGCCGGGGTCAAATCTCGTGCCGTACAGGAAAAACTCAACGTTGCCCTTGGCACCATGAATGGGTGACACGCACACATCGACCGGGAACAGGCCCTTGGCAGCAAAGAGCTCAACCGCCGCCACGAGTGTATCGCATCGCACGGCGGGATCGGTCACAATGCCGCCCTCGCCCACCAACGCCGCCGGAGCCTCAAACTGCGGCTTTACGAGTGTGCAGAATGCACCCGTAGGCGCCAGGCACGCCAGCACCGCATCGATAATGTTCGCGATGCTGGTAAACGAGACATCACACACAGCCAGGTCGATGGCGCCGGCATAGCCAAGCTCAGGCAGCTGCGTCACGTTTGTGCGCTCATGCAGCGTCACGCGATCGTCCTGACGTAACGACCAATCGAACTGGGCGCGACCAACGTCCACCGAGACAACGGTCGCAGCTCCGCGCTTGAGCAGGCAATCGGTAAAGCCGCCGGTAGAGCAGCCCACATCCAGACAGGCAAGGCCCGTCGGATTGATACCAAACGTATCAAGCGCGCCTTCGAGCTTAAGACCGCCGCGGCCAACATAGGGAATGCGCCCCTTCACGTGCAACGGCAGGCCCGGGGTCACCTTAAGGCCCGGCGAAGTCAAGCGCTCGCCGCCACTCGAGACCAAGCCAGCCATAAGAGTGCGAAGGGCATCCGCGCGATCGGCGCAGATGCCCTGTGAAATCAGTTCGTCATCAAGACGCACGCGTTTCATGAATGCCATCAACCATTCGTATCCGGAGATGCGGCCTAGCTATCCTGGGATTCGTTTGCCGCATCCTCATCGTATTCCTGCTCGAGCTTGTCGGCCTCACGCGGCGTCAGCTCAAACTTGTCGACCATGTCGACCGCACGGGAGCCCAGCTCAATCGCCTCGTCAAACAGATCGAGCGAACGCTCCAAGGAGGTATCCTTGGAGCGAACGGTAGCGATGATCTGATCCAAACGGTCCGAGATCTCGTCAAAGTTGCGGACAGAACCCTCTGGCATGACTACTCCTCGACGGAGTCGGCCTCGACGGCCTCAGCAGCGTCCGCGCCCTCGGCCAGCACGCCAGCCTCGGCCTGAGCAGCTGCAACCTTTGCGGCAGCCTCGGCAGCCTGTGCCTCCTCGCGAGCGCGATCTTCGGCCAGCAGTTCTTGGTACAGGTCCTCGCCCGGCAGCTCCTCGCTGCGAGCGATCTTGCCCAGCACGCCGTTGACGAACGACGCGGACTGGTCGGTGCCATAGGCCTTAGCAAGCTCGACGGCCTCGTTGATCACGATGGCGTCCGAGACCTCCTCGTCGGTGAGGAAACGCATCTCGTAAACGGCGATACGCAGCAGATTGCGGTCGGCGCCGGGCATGCGCATAAGATCCCAGTTCTTGGCAACGGAACGCAGAGCGCAGTCGATGCGGTCGATATGCTCGTAGGCACCGCGGCACAGCTCCAGCGCATAGGGGTCGAGGGGACCCTTCGAAATCAGGAAATCACCCTCGAGGACGCGCTCGAGCGGGCTGTCCGTGGCCTCGGCCTGGAACAGCAGCTGCAGCGCCTGACTGCGGGCAAGCGTACGCCCGCGATAAACCTTAAGGCTCAAAGGTTACTCCTTGGGGAAAACGAGGCCGTCGATGCAAACGTCAACGCGCTCGACCTCAACGCCCACCTGGGCATCGATGGCGGCGACCACGGCGGCGCGAACGGCCTCGGCGAGTTTCTTGAACGGATAGCCAAAGAACACCACGACACGCACGGTAAGTGCGAGCTTGTCGCCGACGACCTCGGCCTCGACCGCCGGCTCGGAAGCCGGGGCCTTGGACGAGAGCATCATGGAGACAAGGTTGGTGGCAAGGTCCTTGACGCCAACGGAGGCGATGCCCTCGACATCGGACACGGCGCGCGAGACGATGGCGGTCAGAACATCGGGCGAAATGCCGATGCCGTCAATCTTGATTTCCTGGGGCATGAATCCTCCTAGAAGAGTTGGTTGCTAGACGCGGGAGACGAACTTGCCGTCGCGGGTGTCAACCTTGATGACCTCGCCCTCATTGAGGTACATGGGGACCTGGATAACAGCGCCGGTGTCGATCGTGGCCGGCTTGGTGGAACCCTGGACGGTGTCGCCCTTAAAGCCCGGGTCAGTTTGGACGATAGTGGTCTCGATGAACATCGGCGGGGTCACGCCCATGAGCTCATCGTCGGCGAAGAGCAGCTGGCAGATGTCGTTCTCGCGCAGCCACTTGGAGTTCTCGCCCACCATGTCCTCGGGAACGGGAACCTGCTCATAGGACTCGTTGTCCATGAAGATGTAGTCGGTGCCATCGTTGTAGAGGTACTGGAACTCACGGGTGGTGAGCATGACGCTCTCGAACTTGGTGCCGGCGTTGCAGGTGTTCTCGACGACGCGGCCGCTCTTGATGTCGCGGGTCTTGTAGCGCACAAACGCGCCGCCCTTGCCCGGCTTGACATGCTGGAACTCGACGATGGTGTAGACCTTGTCCTTGATGCGGAGACCGAGGCCGTTCTTGAAGTCGGCGGTAGAAATGGTAGGCATAGCGACCTTTCTTGTTATGGGCAGAACGCACAAGCGTCCAAATTACATACGATAGAAATTATACACTTGCAGACGGCGCCTGCGGCGAGCGCATAAAAAGAGAACGCGGGGCGTCCGAATCGATCCGGACGCCCCGCCCCAAAATCTACCGGAGTGGATTAGCAGTCGATGACGTGCAGGTCGTGCGGGGTCTTGGTGAA
>CATXML010000153.1 GCA_958372035.1 uncultured Collinsella sp.
TCCACAAAGGCCGTGCGCCGCGAGACCACGGCAAAGCAAAGGGGCCCGCATCCGATAGGATACGGGCCCCTGACTATAAGGCGCGATGCGTTAACAGCAGCGACTACTTGCGATGCGCGCGGTAGAACTCGATGAGCGCCTGGGTCGAAGCGTCCTGCTCGGCCTTGGCGGCGTCGTCGTGGAAGGCCGGGGTGATCTGCTTGGCAAGCTGCTTGCCCAGCTCGACGCCCCACTGGTCGTAGGAGTCGATGCCCCAGACCGTGCCCTCGACAAACGTGATGTGCTCGTACAGGGCGATGAGCTCGCCGAGTGCGAACGGGGTCAGCGTGTCGCCGAAGATCGAGGTCGTCGGACGGTTGCCCTCAAAGCAGCGGGCCGGGACGATCTGCTCGGGCGTGCCCTCGGCACGAACCTCGTCGGCCGTCTTACCAAAGGCGAGCGCCTTGGTCTGGGCCAGGAAGTTGCCCAGGAACAGCTCGTGGACGTCCTGGCCGCTGTCGGTTGCGGGGTTGGCAGTGTTGGCGAAAGCGATAAAGTCGGCCGGGACCACCACGGTGCCCTGGTGCAGCAGCTGGTAGAAGGCGTGCTGACCGTTGGTGCCGGGCTCGCCCCAGAAGATCTCACCGGTATCGGAGGTCACGGCGCTGCCGTCCCAGCGGACGTGCTTGCCGTTGGACTCCATGGTGAGCTGTTGCAGGTAGGCCGGGAAGCGGTGCAGATACTGGCAGTACGGCAGCACGGCGTGGCTCTTGGAACCGAAGAAGTTGACGTACCAGACGTTGAGCAGGCCCATCAGCGCGACGGCGTTGTTCTCGAGCGGGGTGTTGCAGAAGTACTCGTCGATGGCGTGGAAGCCCTCAAGGAACTGCTGGAAGCGCTCGGGGCCGAGCACGACGATCAGCGACAGACCCACGGCGGAGTCGACGGAATAGCGGCCGCCGACCCAGTTCCAAAAACCGAAGGCGTTGGCGGGGTCGATACCGAAGGCCTCGACCTTTTCGAGCGCGGTGGAAACGGCAACGAAGTGCTTTGCCACGGCCTCGGCGTTCTGCTCATCGGAGCCATCGATGGCGCCCTGAGCCTTGAGCTGCTCGAGCATCCAGGTCTTGACCTCGCGGGCGTTGGTGAGGGTCTCGAGCGTGGTGAAGGTCTTGGAGACGATGATCACGAGCGTGGTCTCGGGATCCAGACCCTTGAGCTTCTCGGCCTGGTCGTTGGGATCGATGTTGGAGATATAGCGGCAATCGATACCGGCGTCGGCATAGGGACGCAGGGCCTCGTAAGCCATGACCGGGCCCAGATCGGAGCCGCCGATGCCGATGGACACCAGGTGCTCGATCTTTTTGCCGGTAACGCCCTTCCACTCACCGGAGCGCACGCGCTCGGCGAAGGCGTACATGCGGTCGAGAACCTCGTGCACGTCGGCGACGACATCCTGGCCGTCGACGATAAGCTGGCCCTTCTCGCTTGCCGGACGGCGCAGCGCGGTGTGCAGGACGGCGCGGTCCTCGGTGGTGTTGATGTGCTCGCCGGAGAACATGGCGTCGCGGCGCTCCTCGAGCTTTACCTCGCGGGCAAGATCGCACAGCAGCTTGACGGTCTCATCGGTCACCAGGTTCTTCGACAGATCGAAGTGCAGGTCACCAGCGTCAAAGCTCAGCTTGTTCACGCGCTCGGCATCGGCGGCGAACCAGGCCTTGAGGTCGATACCTTCGGCCTCGAGCTTCTCCTGATGAGCCTCGAGCGCCTTCCAAGCGGCAGTCGACGTAGCATCGATAGGTGCGGCAACAGTTGCCATAGAGTCCTCCTCAGCATACGGGCGCACGCCTCCATGCGCCCGGACATTCAGATGCCACTATTCTAGCGCAGGTCAAGACTATAATCAGCGAGCGTTGCCAATCGGCCCCCAAACGGCAACCGACCAAAAAGGGATAGGTTTATTTTGGCAGGTCAAACGCTTTACCAATCAAAAATGACCTATCCCTTTATGCCAGATATTAGGCCGCGGCGCACACGCTGCCGAGCAGCTCGCGCAGAGGAGACCCGATGCCCTCCAACAGTTCGGGCGCAATGATAGCAAAAACGGGAACCTCGCCGGCGCCCACGACAGCAGGTACCTTGCCCTCCGAGACAATGCATCCATAAGGAACAAAACCGTCTTCGCCGACATCGAGCGCTGCCATGCGACGCGCGAGTTCGCGCGCAAAGCCGGCAGTATCGGCATCGCCAATCGCTAGGACAAAGTCCACGCCTTCGTCGGTCGCCAGGGCCACGGCTTCGTCGATCAGCTCGTCTCCCCCGTCGCCCCCGACCAAACCGCAGCGGAAAAGCACGCGCTCGAGCAGGGCGCGATCGAGCGAGCCCAGCGCCGCCGAAACGAGCTCATCACGCGTGTGCTTGTCGCCTCCCAGCACGACCAGTGCCTTGGTGCCGCCATAGTGGGCAACCAATCGCCCGCACCAGCGAGCCACATCCCCATCCGCAACCAAGCGCGTCGGCATACCAAACCCATAATTGACCATCTTTCCCACAACCCTTCCGTGCGTATAGACGGTATCGATTGTTAGGCTCATGCTACGAAGCAAGGTTTTCCGAGCTGTTTCGCACTCTTTAGAGCTGCGTTAAAAAACCCGATGCAGCCGCACGACCATACCTACCAAAAAGGGACAGGTTTTGACGATGTCCGGACGAGCGGGTATTATCGAACAAGTATTCGATAAGAACATGTGTTTGATGGGAGGACGCGTGGGACACGAGCGTCACACCTATATCTGCATCGACCTCAAGACGTTCTACGCCAGCGTCGAGTGCGTCGACCGCGGTCTCGACCCGCTCACCACCAACCTGGTCGTTGCCGACGAATCGCGCGGGCGCACGACCATCTGCCTTGCCATCACACAGGCCATGAAAGACCTCGGAATCCATAACCGCTGTCGCCTGTTCGAGATTCCCGACGGTATCGACTACATCAAGGCCGTACCGCGCATGCAGCACTACATGGAGGTGTCGGCGCAAATCTACGGTATCTATCTGGAATTCGTCAGCCCACAGGACGTGCACGTCTACTCCATCGACGAATGCTTTATCGATGTGACGCCCTATCTGGACCTCTATCACACCGACGCTGAAGGCTTCGCCTGCATGTTGCGCGACGAGGTCCTGGCGCGCACCGGCATCACGGCAACGGTTGGCATCGGCCCCAACCTATTCCAGGCCAAGGTGGCACTCGACATTACCGCCAAGCACGTACCCAGCCGCATCGGCATACTCGATGACGAGACCTTTCGCAAGGAGATCTGGCCCCATCGCCCCATCACCGACATCTGGGGCATTGGGCCCGGCGTGGCAGCACGACTCGAAAAATACGGCGTCTACGATCTGATGGGCGTCGCGGCGCTCGACGAAAACCTGCTCTACGACGAGCTCGGCGTCAATGCCGAGTATCTTATCGACCACGCCTTTGGGCGCGAGCCGACAACTATCGCCGATATTCAGGCCTATCGCCCGCAGGCAACCTCAACTACCACAGGACAGGTACTCTCGAAAGGCTATGCCTATGAACAGGCCTACACCGTCTTGCGCGAGATGGTCGACAACGCTGTGCTGGACTTAGTCGATAAGCACGTGGTGTGCAACAGTATCTCGCTCTTTGTAGGCTACGCGAGCGAGCGCGCCGACATACGCCGCCTCGACGCCAGCGGCACAGCACAATATGTAGACGGATGCGGGCATTTGCGTTCGAGCACGTCGAGCATCGAACCCGCCGCAACCGACGGCCCCGAGCTCACGCCCCGCGCGCCCAAGCCCGTCCAACGCGACGACGAACGCCGACGTTTGGTGCGAGAGGCACAGGCGATTGACGGCATCTTTGTGGGCGAACACGGCGGCAAGCCGCGTGGTGGCTATGCCGCGCTCTTCGCGCACTCAAACGCTTCGCGAAAGCTGCCCGAGCGCACCAATTCGTTTAAGAAGATCATGGGCTATTTCGATGAGCTCTGGGCGCAAACCGTCGATCCCACACGACCGGTCAAGCGCATCAACCTGGGCTTTGGCAACCTCATGCCCGAGGAATTTGCCACCGTCGACCTGTTCAGCGATGTTAAGGCCGATGAGCGCGAGCGCGACCTGGCGCGCGCCGTCCTGGCCGTAAAGGGCAAGTACGGCAGGAACG